>CAZICK010000059.1:0-24062 GCA_964537505.1 uncultured Pirellulales bacterium | reverse complement strand
CCTGGGAGGAGGGTCAGAAGACGGAAGGAAAGAGGGCGGACCGGTGGGGGGGGGGAGGGACAGAAGTCAGAAGTCAGGGGGTTGGGGAGGGAAAGAGGGGGGATGGGGAAATCGGGAAAGAAAACAGATAAAAACGGAGATTTCCCTTGTTTTTTTGGACGGGCCGTGGTAGAGAAGGGTGATGCGTATGTCGTATTGCGTATTGCGGGGGAGGGAGGATGAAGAAGTGATCAGTGGTGAGAAGAATAGAACGCGGATGGCACGGATTTGGTGGGTTAGATTGAAAAATAGGGACATGGGTTGACCAGCCGAAAGGAATTGAAATCGAACCTGTCTGCTCGCGGTTACGCACAGGCAGGTATCGCGTTATAGCAATAAATAAAGCAGGCGATGGTTCGCCGAGTAATACGGTGATGGTGGTACTGTAAAACGTTTTATGCCGACTGTATAATCATTGTTGTACGAATAAATAAAATGATAATTAAGGCAATAAACGGTTGTGTTGTCCATAATCAAGTTATAAAAAAACGCCCTTAAAGAAGGAATACTATGAAACTTTTATGGCAAATCGAACATAGCGATATTCAAAAGGTTAAATCATTTTACGAGGCTCAAAAAACCAATGCCTTTGTTTTAAATCGTATTGAACGAAATGTTAAGAAGGCCCTTCCTCAATTTTCAAATGAACTTTTTTGGGAAGCCATGATTTCATGTTTGATTACTACTCAACAGCGGTCTGGCCCAAATAGTTCTGTGACAAAGTTTATTTGCACAAAGCCGTTCCTGTTGAATTATTCAAAATGTAAAGCATCTGACGATCTTCAAAATACTGTAGAAGAAACTATAAGGAAATTTGGAGGCTTGAGAAGAGGCAAAACGATTGGCGAAGAGGTTGAATTTAACTTTAAATGGCTGGAAAACGGCGGATGGGGAATCGTACATGAAATAGTTGAAGATATGACCAAAAATCAGACGACAGAAACAGAAAGGAAATCCGCTGAACTCATCATTGACAACCTGAAAGGTTTTGGCCCCAAACAGTCCAGAAATTTATTACAATCCCTTGGTCTCACAAAATTTGAAATTCCAGTTGACAGCAGAATTACAAAGTGGCTAACTGCTTTCGGATTTCCCCTGAAATTATCAGCAACGGCATTATCGGATAAGAATTATTATAATTTTGTTTTGGTTGGCTTCCAAAGAATTTGTGAGGCTTGCGATATTTTTCCTTGCGTAATGGATGCAGCTATCTTTTCAAGTTTTGATGAGGAATGGCCCAAAGATAAATTAGTATGGTAAGGGCTGGTTAGAAATTCTGGGGACACCATACCGGGAAAAAAGAGGGTCAGCCCTGTCGGCTTACATCGTGGCATTGGAAAGTAAAGGAATAGCGGGGAAAGGCCGAAAAGCGTGTTTTTGGCCTTAAAATGGCGATTTGCCTGTTTACTCCGTCGTAAAGTCGGTTAACTCCGTAGCGGAGTCGGCTTGCTTTGAGGCAAATGAGGCGTGATATGCCATAAATAACGCGTGATATGTTGCAGATGAGGCGTTATATTAGGCATATAAGGTGTGATATGCCGCAGATTAAACGGGCAAACTTGTCCTCGCGCAGGCGGGGAAAGGTGGATAACTCGTTAATTTTAAGGCAGTTAGGCGAGAAATCGCCGAAAAGGACAAAAAAACGTAAAGATTGAAAATCACGAAGATTTTGATATAATTGTGGAATTGGAAGGCTTGGTTTTGTAGCCAAGCGTTTAATATGGGAAATACCAGGTTAATAAAAACCCGACTATCGAAACGCTTATCAATATCGCCAAAGCGTTAGAAGTCGAGGTGGATGGTTTAATCAAGTAGCTATGCTGTTATCACAACAAGCACAAACAACATTATTTGGGGAAGCGTTTAAAACCCATAAGTTGCCAAAGACGCAATACCTCGGCAGCAAGGAACGTTTAGTAAAGTGGATTTTTGATAACGCCCCAAAGGAAATAGAAACTTTTTTTGACGCTTTTAGCGGCACTTCTGTCGTTGGCTATTATTTTAAAAACAAAGAGAAAAGAGTTATCGTAAACGACTTCTTAAGATTCAATTTCCATATTGGTAAAGCACTCATTGAAAATAAAAATGTTACTCTTGATGATGGTGACATCGCTTTGCTTCTCTCGGAAAACAAAAAGACAGGCTCCCTTATAGAAGACACTTTTACTGAGGTTTTTTTTGAACGAGATCAAGCTCATTTTCTTGATAATTTCAGGGCAAATATAAATTTGCTTGATAATGAATATAAAAAATCGCTTGCTCTCGTCATAATGAATAGGGCTTTGACTAGGAAAGTTTTGCTCGGGCACTTCGCCCATTTAAGCGCTTTGCGTTATAGTAAAGACCCAAAGCGTGTGCAAAGAAATCCTACCATTGCTCGCCCACTAAGAGATTTGTTTCTTGAACTCGTGCCAGAATATAACAATGCCGTTTTTGATAACGAAAAAGATAACGAAGTTTACTGCGAAGACACAATCCGGTTAATCCCGAAGCTGGAAAATGTTGATTTAGTTTATTTTGATCCGCCTTACTGCGGTTGCCACCCGGACTATCAGGCCTTTTATCATTTCCTGGAAACTTTTGTTGAATACTGGGAAGACAAAGAATTCGTTAACGGCACAAAGCAGTATTTCCCCAAGAAAGAAAGTGGATTTGTTCGTAAGGAGGAAATAGCCATTTCTTTCCAGAATTTATTTTCTGCGAGCGTACACATTCCGTATTGGCTTATTTCCTACAACAGCGAGAGTTATCCCGAAAAAGAAACAATGATAGATTTGATTGAGCAACATAAAAAAGTAAAAGTTTTTGAGCACGAGTATCAAAATCACTACGGCGGTAAAGGCTCGAAAAAAGGCACAAAGGAATATTTATTTTATTGCCATGAGTAAATTCAAACACTTCAAACAACTTTATCAGGACAATAAATTTGATGTTCTTCTAAAAGAGGACGGCAGTATCTACTGGCTTAAACTTCGCTCTATTTCAAGAAAAGAGTTCTTAGTTGAATTTTGCTCTCTCGCCAATATTGACTGCTTAGCTATTCGCGGAACTGTTCTTTTTGAGCACATTTACGAGTCAAAACCATCAGAAGAGCTACTGGACAAATTCATAGCCCAAAAATACCTCGCTGAAAGATCAAAGCGGAAAGCGAACGAAACCGCTCTTGTCTCCGAGCTTTACAAGATGAAAGTTTTTGATTGGGGCGGGTTGTATCAGAATAATCTTGAAAAAACGATAGTTGATAACTACATCAAGAAGATTCGTAGTTTTGATCTACTCAATGAAAAAATCGAGAACGAAATACACGATAGTATGCGTGGCTATGTTCAATCATCTTGGTATAACCACTGGACTTCTATTTTAGTTGAGGACATTTTTAAGGATCATAAGAAAGTTACGCCCACAGTAGGGTTAATCAAAAAAGTCGATTTTTTCATTGGCGATATTCCTTTTGATTTGAAAGTTACATACTTTCCCGAAGGGTTTATGACAGCGAGTAGGAAAGCAGATGGGTTACCTACCGAATTACAGGTTTTAAAACGCTTTGTAAAAACACTTGGCATTCAGTACAACCGAAAGCAAAAAGATAAAGTCCTATTTGCGGAATTACTAACACGAATTGAAGAAAGTCAAAAGTCAGAAGCGAAAAAATTCATTATGGAATTTAGAAAAACGAGATGGTCAATGATCCAAAAAGTTGTTAAAGAGCCACGTAAACTCATAAAGTGGCTTTACGAGGAACAGGGAGAGCGACGTTTCGACGCGGCAAACCGCTTGTTCTTGGTGCTCGTTGACAAAAATAATCTCGAGGAAAGTTGGAAAATGAAAAGAAACCTTGATTTATTAAGGGATACAATCAATGGCCATCTCGATAAATTCAATGGCAAAGAAGCCGATAAATTAAAAATAGAATTTGATTGGATGGATGGCAAAAGGTACACAGCCCTTTCTGATGTAATCTTTGTCGTCAAAGAATAGACACATCGTAGGATTCCTGATAATCCAATACCAATAAAAGAAAAGGACTTGCTCCATCGGAATGAATTAAATGTATCCGGTATATTTTTCGGGCTAATCTGGTGACACCATACCAGTGAAAAAGGAATATAACTTTTTATTGAAAGGATTGTAAAATGGCACGTTTTCCACTGAAAGAAGCAGAAGTAATTGCATTAGCGCAGGCAATGGTTTCGGGTTGTACTGGTTGAGCGTGAATTGGCCAAACGCATTTAAGCGGTTACACGTATTTTTATCGGATTGGCCTTTGGCACATCAAGGTTTTTTTAGGCATAAGGGAATCAAGAATACCTTTTGAAGGAAGTGGGTGGTGAATTATACCCAGGGCGTCGCTTCGCTTGCCCTGGGCTGGTTTATTTTGCTCTTTCAGGGCGGAAGATGGATTCGCTATCGCGGCTCTGGGTTTCGCTTCGTGTCGGGCTTTCGCGGGAATGACAGAGTGGGGCGGGGCGGTGGAAGATAGACCCCTTTCGCAGGGGTGACAGTTGTTCGCGGGGGTGACAGTTGTTCGCAGGGGTGACAGTTGTTCGCAGGGGTGACAATTGTTTGCGGGGGTGACAATTGTTTGCGGGGGTGAGACGCAACAAGGTGCGGTTTTCTGGGCAGAGCGAGTCGGGGCGCACAGGGTGGCTGTAGGAAAGAAACCCGGGCGAGTTTAGGTTGGGGGTTGGTGGTCAGGACTGGAGGATGTTTTCTGGTTTTAGCTGGCGGGTCATCAGTTCGGCAATGGCCTGATTGACCGGTTTGTTGGTAAAGATGATTTCGTAAACAGCTTTGGTGATTGGCATCTCGATATCATATTGTCGGCTCAGTCCCATCAGGCTGCGAGCTGTGTTGACACCTTCGACCTGGCCTGGAATGCTGTCAAGAACTTGTTTGATGTTTTGGCTTTTGGCGATGGCCTGGCCGAATGAGCGGTTTCGGCCGTGGGGACTGATGCAGGTGGTGATCAGGTCGCCCATACCGCTAAGCCCGGCGAATGTTTCGCGATTGGCGCCCATGGCGACGCCTAAACGAGTGATTTCGACCAGTCCGCGTGTCAGCAGAGCAGCCTTCGCGTTATCGCCGGCCTGCAGGCCGTCAATTATGCCGGCGGCGATGGCGATGACGTTTTTGGTGGCACCGGCCAATTCCACGCCGATTACGTCGGAGTTGGTATATATCCGTAACCAACTGGTACTAAAGATTTTCTGTACCAATTGGGCCAGTGTGGGGTCCATGCTGGCTACCGTGGAAGTGGCAGGTAGAGACCTGGCCAACTCGTGGGCGATGTTGGGGCCGGACAGGACCGCCAGGGAACGTTGCGATACGAGATCGGCGATGATTTGTGTGGGGCGTTGCAAAGAACTGTTCTCGATGCCCTTGGTGACAGAGACGATTGGAGTGTGTTGTGGGAGGTTTTCGATCAGGCGTGTCCAGACTTCACGCAGAAACACACAGGGCACGGCTGATATTATCATAGCGGCATCCCGGAAGACCGTCTTGTCGTCAGCGGTAAGCTCTATGGAGATAGGAAGGTGTACGCCTGGCAGGAAACGGCGGTTTTCACGATGCTGCTGTATTTGGTAGATTTGCTCGTCGCTGTAGCTCCACAGACTGACACTGTAGCCCTTATTGGCCAGTATCAGTGCACAAACGGTCCCCATCGCACCGTCGCCTATGATGGCTATTTTCTCGGCCATAGATAATCTTCACAAATGCAAGCCCAGCAGGGAGGGCAAAAAAAGCAACTCTGCCAGTTTCTGTATTTGGTATCCGATTACAGCAGTTATCGCCATTAAACCTTGTTTGACCGGGAAGGCAAGGGAAATATAGGGCGGTAATACCGATATTTTTCCGATGCTATGTGCCCTCACCGGGGGGGTTTTTGGCTCTCAGGAAGCGATGTAGGGTGGCTCGACCGACGCCGAGCATTTGGGCGGCCTTGCTTTTATTGCCATTGGTTTTTCTTAATGCTTCCTGGACCTGGTCTATATCGAGTTTTTTTTGTCGCGGTTTGGCGGCAGTCGGATGTTTTGGGCGGTACGAAACGATCTCGGGCGGTAAGTGCTCTATATCGATGGTTTGGCTTTTGCATTTGACAAAGGCGTACTGGATGGCGTTTTGCAGTTCGCGTATATTCCCGGGCCAGTCGTAATCGAGCATGTGGCTCATGGCTTCAGGCGAGATGGACCTGATTGGCCGATTGATATCTTTGCTGAACCGACTGATGAAATGATTCACGAGCAGTGGGATGTCGTTGCGTCTGTCGCGCAACGGCGGCAGGTTAATGGGCATTACACAAAGCCGATAGAAGAGGTCTTCGCGAAACTGCCCGGTTTGTACGAGTTTTCGCAGGTCTTTGTTGCTGGCACTGATGAGGCGAACGTTTACCCGAATGGAATTTTCTCCGCCGACCCGTTCGAAAACACCTTCCTGTAGAACGCGTAGTAGTTTGACCTGCATATTTGGTGAGATTTCAGCGATTTCGTCGAGGAATATCGTTCCGCTGTCGGCCAATTCGAACCGTCCTTTTTTGTCGCGAATGGCGCCGGTAAAGGCGCCCCGGACATGGCCAAAAAGCTCGCTTTCGAGAATTCCCTCTGGCAAAGCTCCGCAATTGACAGTGACAAACGGTCGTCCGACGCGTCTCGATTCACCATGGATGGCGCCGGCAACGAGTTCCTTGCCTGTTCCGCTTTCTCCGAGGATGAGTACCGAACAATCGCTGGAGGCCAGGTCGCGGATGAGGTCGTATATGGTCTGCATTTTGCTGTCGCTGCCTATGATGCCATGGAAGCTTTGTACCGTTTTGAGCTTGTGTCGCAGATGGGTGACCTCGGTGACATCTCTAAAACTGGCCAGGACGCCCTGGAATAGGCCCTGTTCGTCGCGCATGGTTACCATCATCATTTCGATATGCTTGTCGTGGTCGTTTTTGTCGGTGAAAGTGAAAGAATAGCTGGCCTTGTCAAAGTTTGGCGGCGTTTCGTCAGCGAACGAACATTGGCCGCCGCAGAAGCCGCCGGGGAATACTTCGTGACAGTCGCGTCCAATGACTTCATGGCGATCGTACCCGGTAATTTTTTCGGCGGCGCGGTTGAACCAGATGATATTACGGTGGATGTCGTGTACGATAATGCCTTCGTGGAAATGGTCGAGAACAGATTCACTGTTTCGTTTGAGCGAAATGATGGTGCCGAGATAGCCGCCGACAAACAGGTCGGCAATGCGATTGCTTATCTGGTCGCGTACCCAACGATAGTCTTCGAGCGAGCCGGTTTGACCCTTGCGGAGCGGTGAGGGGATGTCCCATCGAATTACGGCAGGTGCACTAGGCAGGACTGAGCATGGCCGGGCAGCTTCAGCGGTCATCGCCACCACCAGATCGATAGAATTAAGGTCCATGTTCGCCAGTGAGCGGCAGGGACGATCGGCGATGTTGATGCCGAGTTCGTTCATAACGGCGACGGCCTGCTGGTCGAGCGGGTGAGGGTCGATTCCGGCGCTGATGACCTCGATCTTAGGCTCGGCCCAGCAGCGGGCAAAGCCTTCGGCCATTTGCGAACGGCAGTTGCCGTGTAATCCTAAGAATAATACCTGAACTTTCATTTAGACGCACTATCCACGTTAACCATCTCAGATGTCTGGAATTATAACGCAAAACGACTACGATGACAAATCAAATATTCGACTTAGAGCCCAATAACATATATGCGGCGAATAGTATTAAGTTAATACAATTTAACCATTTAAGGTCTATCGGCCGATATTAATATACTGTACAAGCTCAAGCTGTATAAGCTCGAACTTACCGATTTGTCCTTTTTTGCGGTTTTTCCAAAGGGCAAGTCCTTGTTTTGCAGGCACTTAAGAAAAACCGTGGTTGCAATTGTTATTTGTGCGTAAGCAAAGCTTGATTTTTGGTTTGCTAACGTATAAACTCCAAGGACGAGGCAGATGTCAAGCGTTGGAATCCGTCAAGTGATGTGGCACGGCCACTTTTTCTGTTCTATAGGGTCGGCAAAGGACAATTACCGTTGGTCGCTTGATGGAAATGATAAAATGACGAAATTGGAGGAATTTTGACATGGGAGGCGAAATGGAATCAACCCTGCAAGTTTACCTGGAGGAGATTAATGCATCTCCTTTGCTTAGTGCCGAGGAAGAAAAGGAATTGGCTCGGCGCATTATCGAAGATAACGATCCGCAGGCACGTGACAGGATGGTCCGGAGCAACTTACGTCTGGTCGTTAATATCGCAAAGAAATACAGCAAACGTGGTATGCCCCTGTCCGATCTGATCGAAGAAGGTAATCTTGGTCTGTTGCGGGCGGTGGAGGGATTCGATCCGGGTCATGGTGCGCGGTTCAGTACTTACGCCTCATGGTGGATCAAACAAGCGATCAAGCGATCTTTAATCAACAGTGTTCAACCGATTCATATCCCGGCCTATATGGTGGAAATGATTGCCCGCTGGAAACATGTGGTGCTGGAGATGGAAAGCGAAATGGGACGAACGCCGACAATGGACGAGATGAGCCGGGCTTTGGAAGTTTCCCCGCGAAAATTAAATATTATCCGACGGGCCGTCAAGGCCTGTACTTCGCCAACACAGATGAGCGTTTCGGATGAGTCTATGACTCTCAACGAGATGCTGGAGGACAACAAGACGCCTCGACCGGACGATGCTGTCTTCAACGCCGACGAGCTACAGACTATTTCGCAGTTATTGAACGAAATTGATGAACGGGAGGCCGAGGTGTTGCGATTGCGGTTCGGACTGGACGGCGATGGGCCGATGACATTAAAGGAAATCGGCAAACATGTCGGCCTTACGCGGGAGCGCATCCGCCAGATCGAAAAAGAAGCTCTTGGGAAACTCAATGAGATCCTCACGGCGGATTAACTACTTATCTGCGAGTCTGACCACCTAGTTTTCAGGTGATGTTTCGTTGTGTTTTTCCGGCTTGCTTCATGGCATAGATTCCGATATGATTTCCCTTGGTGAGTTGTTGGTACTGTCTCATAATCGCTCCGTATAGCGTGGTTTATAGTGGTGAACCAGTATAGCAGCTCACCACCTGTTTCGCTACGTGTTGCACTTATGAGTTGAATCCGCTACTGTTTAAGTGGGAAATGTCAGGGAAAAATAACTAATGAAGATATTACAATTAATCATGACTGTGATTTTTGTGCTGCTGCTTAGTGTTAGTGCCTCCGCTTCGCTTGAAGATGATTTTGTCAATCCGCCTGACTCGTCGCGGCCCGGAGTGTACTGGTACTTCATGGACGGCAACCTTAGTCGCGAGGCTATGACCTCCGATCTGGAGTCTATGAAAGAGGTTGGGCTTGGTAATCTGGTATTTCTTGAAGTAAACGTTGGTGTACCCCGCGGGCCGGTTGATTTTATGAGCGATCAGTGGCAGGATCTATTTGCCCATGCAGTTCGTGAATCTGAACGGCTTGGGATCGATATCACTCTCGGCAGCGGACCCGGCTGGACAGGCAGCGGCGGTCCGTGGGTCAAACCCGAGCAGGCGATGCAGCATCTACTGACAAGTTCAGTCGAAGTAGAAGGCCCGTCAACATACGATGCTGTGTTGCCGGTACCCGATCAACATCCAACCCCATGGGGTGAGATGAAGACTGATTTTTATGAGGATATCGCGGTTTACGCCTTCCCTAAATGCGGGGTGGGTATTTCTGATATCAACGAAAAGGCCCTCTACGACAGGTATCCGTACACGTCCGCGGAAGGAGTCAAACAATTTTTGCCGGCGCCGGTAAAGTTCGATGAGCCGGGCGCCGGGAATGTTATTTCGCCAAAGGACATTATAGATATCAGCAAGTATTTGGGTTCTGACGGGCGTCTGAAGTGGGATGTTCCCGAAGGCGAATGGACGATCGTTCGGATGGTTCGTCGGGCAACTTGTGCAAGTACACGTCCTGCGCCTGAGCCGGGAGTTGGCCTGGAATGCGATAAGTTCGACACTGCTGCACTGGATCATCACTTTGCCAACTATTACGGCAAGCTGCTGGAAAAAGTCGGCCCGCGAAAAGGTATAAACGGCTGGACGGCTGTGCATATAGACAGTTGGGAGATGGGGGCTCAGAATTGGACGAAAAATTTTCTAGCCGAGTTTAAGAATCGTCGCGGCTATGGCGCAAAACCATACCTGCTTACATACAGCGGACGCGCCGTGAGCAGCCTGGAAGAATCCGAGCGTTTCCTTTGGGATGTACGTTTGACGTGCCAGGAACTGGTGCTGGAAAACCATGCCGGTCATTTGAAGGAATTCGGCCGCAAACACGGTTTCGAACTGTCCATAGAGCTGTACGACATGAATCCCACCGCCGATCTGGATCTGGGCGCTGTGGCCGATGTGCCGATGTGTGAATTCTGGAGTGTCGGATTTGGGTTTGATTCGTCCTTCAGTTGTATTGAATCAAGTTCCATTGCCCATACGATGGGCCGGTCGATAGTTTCGGCTGAAGCGTTCACGGCCGGAGGTGGGGAGAAATGGCAGCAGTATCCCTGGTCGATGAAGAACCAGGGAGACTGGGCGTTTTGCATGGGTGTCAACCGTTTCGTGTATCACACCTTTGCACACAAGCCGCTTGGTGATGAATATCGTCCGGGTATGACGATGGGTCCAATCGGCGTTCACTGGGATCGCGGCCAGACGTGGTGGCCGATGGTAAAGGATTATCATAAATATATAACTCGATGCAGTTACCTGCTCAGGCATGGTGTTACGGTATCCGATATTTTGTATCTAACCCCCGAAGGCGCTCCTCACGTATTTCGTGCTCCGGACAGCGCATTGGAGGGCAAAGGCCCGCTTGCCGACAAAAAGGGTTATGGTTTTGATGGGTGTTCGCCGAACATTTTGATGGACAGAGCCGAGGTTAACAACGGTCGCATTGAATTTCCCGGTGGAACCTCATACCGCATAATGGTGCTGCCTGAATTTGCAACCATGACGCCAAAACTACTCACCAAGATCGAGAGTTTCGTAAAAGCCGGCGCCACGATCATCGGCTCGCCGCCCACAAAATCGCCCTCGCTTGAAAATTATCCTGACTGCGACAGCAAGGTTAAAGAACTCGCAAAGAAGCTCTGGGGCACCTTGGAAAGACCTGCGGAAATAACTAAACGCGAATACGGCAGGGGCGTCATCTACTTAGGAGGCCCTAAGCCTGAAGGGCTTTACCCTGAATATGATAACACGGTTTCGGTTTTGAAAGAGATGGGTGTTACAGAAGATTTTACGTCCGACGGTCCTGTGCGTTACGGGCATCGAACGAATAAAGATCGGGACATCTATTTTGTTTCCAATAAGTCTGATGAACTTATCCATGCTGATTGCACCTTTAGAGTCGCCGGCCCAAGACCGCAATTGTGGAATGCTGTTACCGGGGAAACGCGGGCCTTACCGCAGTGCAAAATCGAAGACGGCCTGACAACGATCCCGATGCAATTCCATCCTTATGAAAGTTTCTTCGTCATATTCTCTCGCAAGGAACCTGGTGAACCGCCGGCGTCTGCAGGCGGTGTGAATTTCCCCGCGGTCAAGCCGGTTGCAACTATCGAAGGCGCCTGGCAGGTTTCATTCGATCCGAAGTGGGGCGGCCCGAAAAATGTTACCTTCGAGACCCTTACCGATTGGACACAAAGCGAGCAAAGAGGCATAAAATATTACTCCGGTATCGCAACCTACCGAAAAAGTTTTAATTTTTCTGCTGCCGTTCCAACAGATGTAAAGATATATCTCGATCTCGGTATAGTCAATGATATAGCTCGGGTCAAGCTAAATGGTCAAGACCTTGGCGTAGTATGGTGCGCTCCGTGGCAGGTGGAGATCACGGACATACTCAAGAAGAAGGATAACAAGCTGGAAATCGAAGTTGCCAACCGCTGGCCCAACCGCCTGCTCGGGGATCAGCAGGCACCGGATAAGGATGTGCGAACGGTCCGGTGGGAATCAGGATTGCTGGGCGGTAAAGAGTATAAGACCGGCCGTTATACGTTTGCCACTACTGAAGGACTCGACAAGCTGCTGCCCTGCGGCCTGCTGGGGCCAGTAAAAATCCTGGCCGAATCGAGTCCGTTTGCGAAAACTGAGATTGGCGGGAGTATCAATCAAACCGAGCAGAATGCAGCCATCGAGGGCACGGGAAAAAAGGAGGATTTGGAGTTAATGAAGCATTTAGACAGCATGAAAGAGCCTGACAAGAAACTTACAAAAAAGTGGGATTTACCCGAGGATGTTTTGGGTGACACATCTACGGATAAGTTGTTCTTACATTTTGTCCAAAGTCCTTTGAAACAGACTTGATATTCTATCAGAAAAGAAGCCAAGCGGCGTAGGTAGGATGAAATATACAATGTTATATGAGAAATCCCAGATACAAAAAAGTAACAGCGTCATAGCCGGTGAATTGCAAAAACTGGTACGCAACGTAGCGGACTTTCCTAAAAAAGGGATAGTCTTTCGCGACATTACCCCGATATTGGCGGATGCACGTGGGCTGGCAAAAGCGGCGCGGGCGATGGCACAGCCTTTTCGTGATAAACGGATCGATGTGGTTGTCGGCCCGGAAAGCAGGGGGTTTATCCTTGGCGTAGCGGTAGCGAGGGAATTGAGTTGTGGTTTTGTCCCGGTGCGCAAGCCGAGCAAACTGCCCGCCCAGACCATAGCTCAGGAATACGAGCTGGAATACGGGACCGACAAACTGGAGATGCACGCGGACGCCATCACCCCCGGCCAACGAGTTCTGATAGTTGACGACCTTTTGGCTACCGGCGGGACGATCCAGGCATGCTGTCAGATGGTAAAACAGTTGGCCGGCGAAATAGTCGGCATCAGTTTCCTGATAGAATTGGCATTTCTCAACGGTCAAGCCAAAATATCTGATTATAATGTGCATACGGTAATATCGTATGATAGCGAATGACAACCGGTCGGTTGAATCCAGTATATTTGTGTGGCTTTTTGGCAGGGAAGATGTACTATTATGGACGTAGATGAGCAAGACACACTTTATAACACTGACAGGTTATCTACTGCTGGGATTGCCGGCGTCGGCTGCGTTGTTACCGGCGCCGATACAGGGGGCCCCTGTCGCCGAAAATGTCGTTGCCGAAGGTGATCGGCAAAAAGCGGTTCGGTTTGAAGATAAGCGATTGACAGAGTTATACCTGCATTACAAGGCCCAGACCCCTCGTGCCGCAGAACAGGATACCGCCGTTGCGCTTCAGGATTTGCCGAGGCCCCTGCAAACTATGATCGAACAGGGTAAGACCGGCCTGCTCGATGAAATACTAACGACCGCTCAAACCATGCTCGCCCAACAGTCGCCCGATCTTTTTATGCCGGTGGAGTTTTTTTCCGCCGATGCCGCTGCCGGCAGCGCTGAAGAGCTTGCCCATCTGCTCGACAAAACCGGCTCATACCTAAAAATCGCTGAAGGGGCTATTACCGATTTGCACCACTACCTGGATTGGTATCCCGACAACGACTGGAGCCGACGGTTCGGCGACAATGGTTTTTATGACCATCTCTGCCAGCTTCGGCAATCCTTGATTTTAACCAAGGCTATGCTCTCGTATTATCAGGCCGGTTTACGCCGTTACGAATCCGACGGGGGAAAAGATGTTGTCACAAAAAATGATCCTGATTTAGAAATAAAACAATCTTTTCAGGAACTGACCGAACTGCATAGCAACTCCGGTCATCTGTTCGTTTACAATGGCAAGGACCAAACACAGGACTCGACACAGGACTCGACACAGGATCCGACACAGGCCCATGTTCAGGCCGAACCTAACGATATCACCGCCAGCCTGGGCAATTTGCGTTTTTGGCTGGTTCGGCTGGCCCGATCACTGGCCTATGACGAACCAAAATATCTCGATCAATTCCGCCAATACCTTAATTTGTCGATCCAGTTGCCGACCTCGGCCGAACTGGGCTACGAGATTCGTCTGGAATCTTTGCATTATACGGTTCTTACTAATGATGATGTTAACGTTGCCGAAAGCCGAATAAGAAAACTGGAAAAATGGTTGAAGGCCATAGAACAGCAGATCGAAAACTATCCTGTCAAGCTGCTGCGATTGTATTTACTGGAATACAAGCTTTGTAAACCTTACGGCGAATCGATGCAATCTATTTTTGGGCGTTTGTCGGCGCTGGCTCAGCAGTATCCACAGTTATGCCCAACCGTGAGCACTTTCATTGCCGGCTGCCTGCACGAACCATTCATCACCGCTGCGGAGCCCGACCAATTTACCAGCGAGTGGTCGGACTTCGATCTGTTGGCGTTGGGCAGTTACTATCAGACTACCCGGCCGCGTGCCGGCGGACCGTCGGTTAAGGATTGTTGTGACCTGGCGATTCGCCTTTACGAAAGCGTTTTGCGCAGCCGTCCCTCTAAAAACCCGCATTATCCACAGGTCTTGTACGATCTCGCTTTGTGTCATTATCAACTTGCCGGACACTATCGCCAATTCAATGACGACGAAAACGCTGTCAAAGAAACCATCATGGCAATAAACAAATGGGATCGCCTGGCACGTGAGTTTCCCGTCTGGTCGGCATCGGGTGATTCGGAGCAGATCAGTTCCGCGGAAGCGGCCAGACTGGGCGGTTCACTTTCTTATAATCTGTTTGTAACCGATCCTGAGTGTTATGGCGACTTGGCGCGCCGGACACTGGCTACTTTTGTCGGACAGATCAAGCCCGGACAGGCTGTCCCCGATGGTCCGTTTGCCCAAACCGCCGCGGCCAAACAATATCGCTACCACTACGGCATGACACTGCGGCAGGGTGAACACTATGAACAAGCCGCTGATATGTTTGCCGCTGTTGCCGACGATGATCCGCATAAATTCGCTGCCCGCTATTGGGCGATCCATTGCCGGTATTATCATTATCAAAACGATAATTCTCCGACAGCACCTGCGAATATAAATCAGCAATGTATCGGCGAGTTGACCGCCCTTATCGAAGACAACCCCGCCGACCCTTTAACGATAAATGCTACATTACTATTGACTCACATATTTCAGCAGGAAGACCGAATCTCCACTGCCATTGAAGTGGTCAGCAAAGCTTTACAAGTCCACTCTGACAGTGCTCAGCTTATTGTAACGGCCTTGAATCTTCTCCAGCGACAGCAGGCTGATTTATTATCACTTCATGCCCTGGGACCATCTCGCAAGGAAGAGCTGATCCGGCATCTGACCAATTCACTGCCTTTATTGCAGAAGATATCCCGCTCGCTGAAACCTGATGTTAATGACGAACAGACGATTCTTGCCAGCCGCATTTTCCTCGAACAGGTTACTCTTGCTTCGGTCACTTTTATCGAAAATACCCGGCCCCGCGATTTCGATCAAATGTTGCAGGAAGCGGATGCCTTAATGACACAGCTTGAACAATATCCAGTTCTTAAACGCAGTTTATGGCATATTCGCTGCCGAGCTTTATTGACCTTTGCCAGAGGTGACTATGCCGCCTCACAGCAGTTGTGGTATCGCATTCGTCGCTCTACCGAGAAAGCTACCGACGAAACCATGCGGTATTACTGGTGGGAAGCCCGCTATTTCGGCTTGTGCTGCCTGCCGGCGAGCAGCGATCCTCAAAACGCGGCTCACACTATCGACGTGCTGATCCGCTCGCGTCCCGATTATTCCGGCCCATGGATCGAGCGGCTGAAACTCCTCCGCCAACAGGCCCGAACACAACAACCGTAACATTAACGCCATCTGCCCGTCCATATCAGGTGTTTATGCGAAATTGTGATGCATTTCTAATTTATTACTGTTATAATCCATCCCTATGAAACAGACTTTTTACATCGAAACTATGGGCTGTCAGATGAACAAGCTCGATTCGGAGCTTATCGTCAATCAGCTTATCCGATGTGGCTATCGGCGTACGGACGATCCCGATCAGGCCGGCGTGATAATCTTCAATACCTGTTCTGTCCGCCATCACGCTGAAGATAAGGTTATCAGTAAAATCGGGCAGTTCCAAAGGCCGCGACGGCAGGAAGATGATTTTGTCCTGGCGGTTGTCGGCTGCATGGCTGAGCGACTCGGTCAGAAACTGCTCGACGATTATCGCCAGGTGGACATCGTCTGCGGACCCGGCCAATTGCACCGGCTGTCGGCGATGATCCAGCAGGTTCGGGAAAACCACCGTGTCAATCGGGTCATATCCTTAAACGACCCCGATCAGAATGATGAACTGGAGCAGTTGGACGTTCACCATCAGCGTATCGACATCGGCGTTCCTTTTCAGGCATATTTACGTGTTATGCGTGGCTGTAATAATTACTGTAGTTACTGCATCGTTCCTTATGTTCGCGGCCCGGAGCGATCCAGGCCTTTGGAGAACATTATTGCTGAAGCCCGCCGCCTGATCGCCGGTGGCGTGAAGGAAATCACACTGCTGGGACAGACCGTCAACTCTTACAGATATCACAAAGACACCAGGGAAATCGGCCTGGCTGATGTTCTCGAAGCGATCCACGAAATTGAAGGTTTAGTGCGACTTCGTTTTGTCACCAGCTACCCGCGTAATTTCGACGAACGAATTCTGCAGGCCATGGCTCGGCTTCCAAAGGTATGTCCCTATTTACATATTCCAGCCCAGTCCGGCTCCGACCGTATTTTGAAGGCCATGAACCGCCATTACACCGCCGCACAGTATATGGAAATTATCGACCGTGCCCGTGCTATGGTGCCTGGCTTTACCGTAGCGGGTGATTTTATCGTGGGTTTCCCGGGCGAGACGGATCAGGACCATGCCGAGACTATGGACCTTATTCGCAAGGCTCATTACAAGAGCTGTTTTATCTTCAAATATTCTCCTCGCCCCGGCACACGCGCCGACCATAAAATGCCCGACGACGTGCCTGCCCAAGTCAAACAGCAGCGCCTTCGGCAGCTTCTCGATCTGCAAAACGAAATATCCTATGCGGACAATCAGAAGTTTATCGGGCAAACCGTAGAGGTGCTCGTCGAAGGCCCCAGTAAAAAACCACATCTTAACATCACCGGTGGGCCCCAGCCAAGTTCCACTGATTCCAAAAACTCTCCCAACCTGCAACTTGTCGGCCGTACGCCCGGCGATCATATTGTCGTTTTCAGCGGCCATGAAAATCTTATCGGGAAACTCGTTTCCCTGAAAGTAACCAAGGTCTCGGCCCTGACGCTTTTTGCCGAACTGTTATATGTTTCATAAACCGACCGGGCTGAGATATACTCCGCAACCTGATATACTTATACTTATAACGGTGGAGTTTTGTCGGCTATTCATGTCGCAGGGCTACGATAGGATCTACTTGGGCGGCGCGGACAGCCGGATACAAGCCGAAAATGATCCCGACACTGACGCTGATAACCATAGGCAGTACGATGCTCATTGGGGTGACCACTGTCGGCATACCGGAAAAATATGTGATCAACCAGGGGACAAGAACCCCGATGCCTATTCCAATCAGACCTCCAATGGTCGAAAGCACAATCGTTTCGATAAGAAACTGGCTGATGATCTGTTTGCGCTTCGCGCCGATGGCCCGGCGGATGCCTATTTCACGAGTTCGTTCCGTTACCGAAGCGAGCATGATGTTCATAATACCGATTCCTCCCACCAGCAGACTAATACCGGCAATCGAACCGAGCACGATATTAAACCTGCGTTTGGTGGCTTCCGCCTGTTGGCGCAAGACCAACGGGACACTGATGAGATAATCCTTTTTCTTATGAAAACGCTCAATCATTTCTTCGATTGCTTCAGCCGTTGACTCCACATTTTCAGTATCGTTTACCTCAACAATAATCTGATGTAACTCGACTTTTTCCCGCTCGTATGAACCGGAGGTCATCTTGCTATTTATGTCACCGAAATATTTTTGCGCCACATCTATGGAGACATAAACATCCACCTCCTGGTCGGGAATCTGAATATTTCCGGCCAGGCCGCTTTCACTTTTTACAATTCCTACAATCTCGAAACAGTCACCGCCGATGCGAACAGATTGACCGATTGTGCTTTCGGTGGCCAGGAGTTTGCGGGCGCCGAATTCGGTAAAGACGGCCACCGGCGAGCGATTTTGTTCGTCGGAAGGCATAAGAACGCGTCCGGCAATTACCTCGCGTGGCACCAATTCAAACCAGGCGGGAGTCGTCCCCACAACACGCAGTTCCATAGACCTTTCGCCAAGTCGCGAGTTCTTGCGCATAAGTTTGACCGGAACCGCCTGTTTTATAGTGTTGAAGCTCTCCGATATTCTATCATAGTCCTCGTATGTCAGCCCATAGATGCTCATGTGTGAGTGGGTGGTGCTGTCGGACATTTCATCTACCGATTTTACCGCATTGATAATTATATTGTTGCTGCCTAGTTTGCGAATCTGCTCCAGGGCTTCCTTGCTGGCTCCTTCGCCTACCGAAAGCATCGCTACCACACTGCCTACACCAAAAACCACGCCCAGCATAGTCAAAAAAGAGCGGAGCTTATGGAGCAGCAAGTTGTCAATGCCAAGGAGAACATTTCGTAAAAACTTAGTTTGCCTCATAGGTACCCTCATCGATCTTATCAATGAGCCCATCTTTCATGTGTAGTTTTTTTTGGGCGTACGACGCGATGTGGTCTTCATGAGTCACCATAATTATTGTCTTGCCCTGCTTATGTAGTTCGCACAGAAGAGCCAGTATCTGTTCTCCCGTGGCCGTGTCCAGATTACCGGTAGGCTCATCGGCAAAGAGTACCTGAGGGTCATTGGCCAGCGCCCTGGCGACGGCAACACGCTGCATTTGCCCGCCCGAAAGTTCCATCGGCCGATGGTTCAGCCGATCTTCAAGGCCAACTACCCCGGCCAACTCCTGTGCTCGCCGGGCACTTTGTGCCGCATCCCAGCCAAGATAATATAACGGCAATTCGATATTTCTCTGAACGGTTAATTGTGTTATAAGATTAAAGCTCTGGAAAATAAAACCCAGATGCCTCAGCCGAAACTCACTGAGAGCATTGTCGTCAAGTGAGCTTACGTCCCGGCCTTCGAGAAAATAACGTCCCGATGTCAAACGGTCCAGACAGCCCAGGATATTCATCATAGTGCTTTTGCCGGAACCGCTCGCTCCCATGATGGCCCAGAAGCTGCCCTGTTTGAACGATATGTTTACGCCCGCCAGGGCGTGCACTTGCTGTTGCCCCATCTGATATATCTTACGCGCATCTTCCAGCTTGATTACTGTATCCATTTGTCGATCTGGTTGTGAGGTTCTGTCCATTTATCTGCTTTCCGTCGGTTGTTGACGCATTTTTTCTTTTTCTTCGTCGGACATATTTCTAAATCTTTCCCGCATCTTTTCTCTCTCTTCAGGCGACATATTCCGCAGTCTTTCCCGCATTTTTTCTCTCTCTTGATCGGACATATTTTCGTATCTGCCGTTTCTTTGTCCTTGTTCGCCTCTACTGCCACCTCCGCCCTCTATGCCGGGCATTTCGTCGAGACCGACTCTTCCGTTCTGTGGTCTCTCGATGTCATTTCCCGGGGCGATTTGCTCCTCATATCCCGATTCGTTTACGTTCCTTAATCTTTCGTCTATTTTTCTGTTAACCAAACCGGAGCCCTCGTCCCCGTCCATTGATTCGGAATCTTCTTCCAAGGCAGCCGATTTCAAAGGAGGCGTAAGCAGTACCGGATCGCCCACCTTCAGTCCGCTTATGATTCGTACCATTGTGTTGTTGTCCATGCCGATCTCGACCTTGCGTGCCTCGTAATTCTTCCCCTTTGCCACAAAAGCTGTCGGTTCTCCACCGACCCGCAAAACCGTCTGGACAGGTACGTATAATGCGTTTTCATATTGTTCTATTATAATTTCCACTTTGCAGCTCATCCCCGTACGAAGGTTTTCATCGCTGCCTGCCAGATATACTTCAGCGTTATACACTTTCAGATCCGGATTCATCCACATGCTTTGCGCATCTGGTAACGGAGCAATAGAGGCTACGGTGCCGAAAAAAACCTTACCGGGTATGGCATCCACTGTAACTTTCGCCGGAAGGCCCAGTCGTACCTTTTTCAAGTGCGTTTCATGAATATTCACCTCCGCCTTGGCCGAGGCGGCCGTGGGAAGATATATCAATTCCTGTCGCTCCTGAACTTCCTGGCCTATATCCATCGGTTCTCTGCTGCTGCGAAAACCGCCTCTCTGGGCGCTTGTGGCATAGATCACCAGCCCATCGGCCGGTGAGTAAATCTCGGTCTTTTCTTTCTGCTCCTCGTTCTTTTTCAATTTGTCTTGTTCTCGCTTATATTCCGACTCTTTCGCGATCAGGGTGGCCTCAGCCTGAGCTACGTCCGCACTGGCTTTGCTATTTGTGCGCTCCAGGGCCATTTGAGCCTGTTTGACGTTGCTTTCCAGTTGCTTCACTTGCCTTTCATGAGTGAATGTCTCCAGCAGTTGCAGCTTATTTCGAGCCAGATACAAGTCCGTATTTTTCTTACTGGCGGCCAACTCATCTGCTTTCCACTCCATCTCAGAGATATATTTTTCATCATAGAGTTTTTTCGACCATCGTAATTTCTCTTGAGCGCGCGTGAGTTCTTCCTGCGTTAATTCAATTTGGGCTTTGGCTGTTTCCCACTCGCTGTGATAGTCACCGTTCGGATCCAGATATTTTCTCTGATCCAACTCGGCGAAATCAAGGGTTAATTGTGCTTTTTCTATTTCGCTTTGAGCCTGGTTTTCGACCACCGCCAGGTTCTCCCTGGCGCCGATAAAAGCCGCATTGGCGTTCTGCACCTTAATCTCCTGATCAATCTTGGCGTCGTCTAATTCACTTGCGTCCAATGTGACCAGCAAATCTCCCTTTTTAACCCGGTTGCCTTCCTTTTCCAGCCAAAGAATCGACGTTTTGCCTTCAACCTCACATTTTATGATAATCTGTTCCAGGGCTTTGATGGTTCCCGATTCCGTTACACTAATCGTAAGTGGACCTTCTTTGACCTCGTAAACAGCATGATTGCTTTCGGATTCGTCACTCGTCGTGAATAGTCCCAGCGATGCCGCAACGATAACCGATAAAATTATTAGTATTACTATTGTGGTTACCCGAAAAAGTTTATTATTAAAAGAAACGATTTTTGTTTTATTGCCTGACATTATCAGTTCCTTCCGGCGAGTATTCCTGCCATAATCCGTTTTTATCCACTTTCAACAATCCCATATCACGTTGCAGTTCCAATTCTGCTACTCGGTAACTTGTCACAGCAGCGGTTAATCCATTTTGCGCCGTCAGCAGAGCGTCCTGAGCCTCCAGCAGATCTCGCATCTGTGCTCGGCCGGCTTCCAGAAAAAGATTGCTGCTCTTGACGCGTTTTTCGGCTACCCAAACCGACTGGGCCTGAATCTGAATGGTTTCCCTCGCTTCCAGCAAATCACGCAGTTTATTACGAACAGAAAGCTTGATTTGATCTTCCAACTGCTGCACCTGACGCACGGCACGCTCCAGAGCAATCAAACTCTTACGGTAGGCGTTGCGCTCGGCGGTCCTTTCAATCGGCAGATCAAGTGTCAGTAAACCAGAGTACGCTCCCTTATCGGCGCGAAGTTTGGCATCATCTGCCGTGGCGGAAGAAATGGATCTCCCAGAACCGAAATCGGCCGAACCGAAAAATGTCAATTCCGCTCCCAATGCGTCTGCCGCGATTACTACCGCCCTTTGCGCATCATAAACACCTCCCTGGCTTATCCGAAGATCGAGACGATTATCCAACGCCAATTTTATCGCCAAAGATTCGTCTATTTCCAGCGGACCGGCATTCTCATGGCTAACCCCGACCAGTTCGATTGGCGCATCGGCGGACTGTATTTCCATGTTTTCCTGCGCCACCTCCTGCAGGGCAATCTTTTCCACGATCTCGGATGTCTGACCAACCAGTTCATTCAAAACACTTCTATCCAGTTCAATTCCAGCGTCAGGAGGCAGTCCCAATAAGTTCTTGAATGAGTCGATACTTCTTTTGTACGATTCCTGCACGCTGATCCAGCGATTCCGTGCCCGCAATTCGCTCTGAATCGCCTGGTCAACCTGTATCGCAGGCAAACGCCCCGCATCGGCCAACCGACGCGAACTACGGGCTGAAGCTATCGAACTCTTATAGTTTTCTTCGGCATTTTCTTTCTGATCTATTCGTTCCAGAACGGCCATGTATTCCCGGGCAATATCAACCGCGAAACTTCGCTTATACATTTCAAATTCATAAATAGCGTAAACGACGTTACGTTCCGCCTGCGTTAGCGACTCAGTCACAATATGCTCCCCAGAACCTCTCAGCAATGGTACGGTAATGGTCGCATCTGCCATGATCCCCAGAGAAGAAGCTCCGCCAAGCGTCAGAAGATTGACCAGATCGACCGCCAGTCCACCGCCCAGACTTATACCGTTTTTCAGTTTTTTTGTCCAGCTTGTCGAACCGCCGTATTCGGCGCCGCTGACCGTTCTGTCTCCGCTTGCGCTTGTACTGACAACGCTGTCGAGTTGGCCTGCGAAAGTATTACGAAACCAATCAAGTTCCAGATCGAGGTCCAGTGCTGCTCGAAAAACATCTTCTTTGCGCGACTGGTATTCAAAACTGTTACGGGCGCCAACTTGTAATGTCTGGATCAGCGACAGTTGGATGACTTCATCGGTTTTAATCGATTCGTTTGGATCGGCCCCGGAAACAGTTTTGGGATGCCCTTTTTCAGGCCAGTGTTCTATCGGTTCCAACTGATCTGTTCCCAGTGACGCCCCGCCTGAGTAACTCAGCCCCTGCCCAGCCAGCAGCCGGCGACGAAGAATATCACTTGGCCGTTCAATGCTGAATTCTTCCACTTTGCCCAGCGACTGTCTTTGTTTTTCCTCTATTATGCGGTAAGCCACATCGTCAGCGTTGCTGCGGTGTTCACTGGGTGATTGGCAACCAGCCTGAAGAATCAACATCAAGAAACATAGTAAAACTACTACAATAATAGCTCTAAAGTGGTGCATTTCTGGTTCAATCTCCATAGTTTTATATACGTAATCTTATTATATTACCCAGAAAATCGGTTATTTTCAACAAAATTCGGTTATTCACCAGGGCTGCAGGGCTACCGCATCTAATTTCTCTAAACCGCCCTCAGGAGCCAAAAAATCGGGTTTAGATCATCACACAAACATAAACCGACTTTGTGTACCCTCATTTTTGATACTGAAAACCGCGATTTAATTTAGATGCGGTTGCCCTGTTCCATTGAATGATATTCATTGACTATTCAAACGGAATGTGGTACAATGGCTCACTCGTGTATGGCGTGAGCCGCTAAACATGCCATCTAAGGAGATAGTAATCCGCAAAGGAGGGCAGAAGTGGATAACTTCCTCAAAACGCCCCTGTTTGTATCTATTTTGACTATTTTTTTGGCCGGTTCGTGCGTCCAAGCTGATTTTGCCGACGCGTTGGAGGCGTATTGGCCGTGTGGGTCAACAGATATGGCGATTCTCCTAAAGAACACCCAGCCCTAATGTTGTAGATTATGTTTTATGGCTGAACCAAAGACGGAATAAGTGAAATTGATTCCGTTATTTTGGGCCATAAAGTAGCCGATGTGTCTCATGGATGCTGTCTAGATGGGACCGATAACTGGCACAGCCATGGTATCGCGTCGCTTGGAAATACCAATGGTTTTGCGAGTAGTTTCGGAAATCTGTAGGAGACGGACATATAATATAACGAAAAGTAGTGATATTAAATGGTGTACAAAGGAGAGTAAGAAATGTCAGGCCTTAATGTTACAAAAATCTCATTGTTTGTATTGATGTCAGCCGTGCTTTTTGTAGGCTCTGCCCAGGCGGATAACGTGGTGGGTGATTTGACGTACGATGGGCAGGTGAATATGAATGACTTGCTGGTTCTGGCGGGACAGTGGCTGGATGGTCCGGGTTGCGTGGGTCATCCGGGTGATTGCGCCGATCTGG
>CAZICK010000058.1:0-24701 GCA_964537505.1 uncultured Pirellulales bacterium | reverse complement strand
ACGCCGATGTGGGTCCCTGGCCAACATCGCCTGACGGCCTTGGCGATGCCCTGCAGAGGATATCCACTGGCGCGGATGACAGCGGCAACGATCCGACAAACTGGGCCGGCGACACGCCTTCGCCCGTAAGCGGCAGTCCATAACAAAGAAGCAAATAATGGATAGCACCATTCGCTTACGTAGCTCTGGGCTTCGCTTCGTGTCCTGCCTGCGCGGGAATGACACTAATAGCAGATCGGTCCCAATTAACTGCAATTGATATAAAACCGTTAGTTGATAAGGTGCGGTGTATGCGAGCCGTGATACAACGTGTATCTCATGGACAAGTGGAAGTTGACGGGCAAATCACCGGTCGAATCGATCGTGGACTGCTTGTTTATCTGAGTGTCGGTAATGGCGACACTGTCAGCGATGCTCAGTTTATCGCTGAAAAGCTGGTCAATCTGCGGATTTTCCCGGACGAAAACGATAAAATGAATCTCAGTGTTGGTGACGTTGGAGGTTCAATCCTGTTGATCAGCCAATTTACGTTGCATGGTGATTGCCGTAAAGGTCGGCGTCCCGGTTTTGACGGGGCGGCTGAGCCAGTTCTGGCCCGTCAGCTCTACGAACAAACCATCGAGCTTATAAAACAACAAAACGTACCCGTCGCCACGGGTGTGTTCGCCGCCCACATGCACGTCACCAGCACCAACGATGGCCCCGTCACCTTCCTGCTGGACAGCTCGCGGCAGTTCTGATACCGACCCACTTAACACTCATCCACCCACCAACTCGTCCACTAAATTCTTTAATATCTGTCCTCCGTTTCGTCCGGCTATGTTGATGCTGAGATGATTAAATTTTGGCATTATGACCCCGAGCTCGACCGCTCGCATCGGCGGAACAAATGGATGTATCCGCAAGCCAAACTGATCAAGAAAATCAACCCAGCCGGTCCCGCACCGATGACCGCCACACGATCGTTCTCTCTCAGCTTCAACCCTTCACTCATAACAGGCGTCCATAATCCGACCACTATAACACTATTATACCCATAACGATTGGTTTTTCACGTTTTCTTATTAGTGGATAACGACGCCGGGTATCCCCTCTTGCGAAGTATCAGCCGAGGTCTGCTATTTCGAAGAAGGTTCGTGCCTGGCGGCTTTGGTCCAGGTGACCCTCTGACTCCTCGTCAGAAAACGCGCCAAACCCAGAAGAATAGCAATATTCATCGCCAGAAAATATTTTGGTACTATCAATATCTTGGGGACGCTGAGCTTTGGCAACGCTATGCCGATCAGGCCACCGGCATAAAATAATGCCTGCAAAAGCAGTGTACTGCCGTAGAAAGGCTCCCCCGCCAGCAAGACATTCGCTGTCAGCATCGCCGCCAGAAAGAAAGGAACCAGCCAACGCAGAAGCTTGTGACTGATAAAGGCAAAACTAACCCTCCCGCAACGCGGATTCATAATACCCGGCACCATAAACAACGACTGAAAATTGCCCGCGCTTATTCGAACCCGCCGGCGCAGTTCGCCCGCCCAGTTCGACACCGTTTCCCGCGCTCGCGCGTTCTCGACAAACATACATCGATACCCGCGCACCATAATCTTCATACCCAGCACCTGATCTTCCGTCACCGTATGGCCGGGCAGTTCCTCGTAAAGCTGCCGACGGATTGCGAATATGCCACCGTTGATGGTGGGAACCGCACCCAGGGCACTTTCCATTTGCTTGATCCGGTTTTCGTACCGCCAGTAAAGACCTTCCGGTTGACATGCGTTCCGATCACCTGCCGGCGCCGTCAGTTCCAGCTTTCCGATCACGCAACCAACCTGGGGCTGTTCGAACGGCTTGACCATCTGCCGTATCGCATCGGCCTGATACATCGTATTGGCGTCTGAAAAGACCACAATATCGCTTAGCGTAACCATCTTTAACAACTGGTTGAGCATCTGCACTTTGCCCGAACGAACCGGATTGTGCACGGTACCAAAGCGATTGTCATTGATATTGCGTAAGATATCAGTCGTCCCGTCGTCCGACCCGTCCGATCCGATCAGAAACGAAATCCTTTCGGTGGGATAATCGATAGCCTTGCAGTTGGCGATTTTCCCCGGCAGAACCGCCTCTTCGTTATAAGCGCTGATTACCATTGTAACCCTCGGCAGCATATTATCGGCAACTTGCTCTGCCGATGGGTATCCGACTTTTCCCCGGTTCCCCCGCACCAGATGTGACAATACCATCAGCAGTAGCGGATACAAGAAGTAAGTGTAAACCGTTGCTCCCAGGCTCGCCCAAAAAACCAATTGCAAGATATCATGGGTCTGGCCACTCATTTTATAAATTCCCCTCTCTTTTGCGACAATAGACCTCCAGATTTCCCAGATGTCTGCCGCTGATCGTCTCGATACCGCGAATCACCATATTACTGACCAGCTTGACATGATCGAGAACGGCACTATTGGTGTTAGCTTCGGCAGCGGTCGTTTTCGTTCTGAGAACTTCCAGTCCCACATTTTGACCTATTCGAGTAAATGTCTGTTCGGTAAAAAAATACAAATGTATCGTCGGTCCAAAAACCCATCGTCGGCTGGCCATTAGTTGATGTAAAATCGCCGCTTTGATCTTCTGCCACGTCGCTGAAGGAAAGCGCAGCGCCATTATCCCACCCGGGCGCAGCCAGTCGGCGCACTGTTCCAAAACGGCCTGCGGATCCGCTACGTGTTCGATCACATCCCACGCCGTAATCACATCAAAGCTCTCGGCAGGCAAATCGACATCGAGAATATTCTTACCGATAACCTCCAGGCCAAACTTTTCAACCCCGTAATTGGCCGATACGCAAGCCGGCTCGATACCACACACCTCAAAACCCCGCTGTCGGGCCGCAGCCAGAAAATGCCCGCTGCCGCAGCCGACGTCCAGCAATCTGCCGCCGGTTTTATCTCCGCTGCGCTGCTGCAAACGTTCAATTTCGTCCAGCGCCCCGACAAAAACAGTCCCCTTGGCCTGGCCGTGCCTTTCTATCTCCTCCGGATCATCGCTACTACCCAGCAGATAAGCGACGTTATGATCCGCCAGCCTCGGATTCGTATAAACCAATCCGCAATGACGGCAACGCACTATCTGAAAATCCAGCATTTCGTCAAAATATGGCAGCCGTTCCCTGTGATACGGTTCACTTTCATCCCGGCCGCAAAGATTGCACACTACCTGCTCCCACCGTACCGCAGGCACAACCTTCATGTCCTTGTTTTTCTCACAAATCACACTTTCCATACCAACCGCCCATAACGTAAAAAATCAACCGGCTATCAAATGCCGTGCAAAACGCCGAAACGCCTTGATATTACGTTTTGCCTCGTGCCCACTGGTAAACGATTGAATCAGTTTGCGAAAGATGTAATTCCGACGCAGATAAAACTCACGTCGTGCATAATTACAAAATCGCACTACTTCCCGCCCCTCCAGCCCAGGTATATCCACCACGCTGTTATGCAAGCCCTCCGCCGTAAGCCATTCGTTATAGTTTTCACTTCGCAGATAATGATTTTCCGAAGCCCATCGATACATACTCGTACCCGGATAAACAATCATGGGGAAAAACTGCACCGTGTCAGGATCAAGCTTCTTGGCAAACTCCAATGTCACCTGCATACTCGCATAGGTTTCGCCTGGATTGCCCAAGACAAAACAACCATGAACGAGCAACCCGGCCCGCCTGGCATCGGCCATAAACTGACCGGCCTGTTCCGATTGAGTGCCTTTGTCGATCCGGTCCAGAATCGCCTGATCGGCGCTCTCGAAACCAGCTATCAACAGACGACATCCAGCCGCCTTCATCAAACGCATCGTCTCGTAATCCAGGTCAACCCTCGTATCGCACCAAAAGTTCAGCCGATTGTTTTGTGCGATCAGCAATTCGCAGATGTCACGCAGCCGCCTTTTACTGCCCGTAAACAAGTCATCCTCAATACCTATTTCACGAACGCCGGGCAGTTCCTGGGCAATATAGGCGAACTCCGCCGCCACGTTCTCACTGCTGCGCATCCGGTACTTTCCCCGGTGCATAACCTGCGGATACAAACACCATCGACACCGATGCGTACAACCACGAGAAGTAATAATCATCACCATCGGAAACTGTGCCGCGGAAAAAAAGTAATCTTTCAGACGTAAAGATTCCTTATATACCTTGCTCACAAAGGGCAATTTATCAAGGTCCTGTATCAGTTGCCGATCCGGGCTAACTACAAGCTCCTCACCCTGACGCAAAGTAACGCCATCTACTGTTTTCCACGAACGACCTTCTCTCTGAGCTTTAGCCAGCTCCACGGCTGTAATGTCATATTCGCCACGAGCCACCGCGTCAATCCGCGGCTGAGCCCTTAGTACTTCTTCCGGCAACGCGGTGGCATGAGTGCCCACCATGACCACCCGGCAGTGTTCCAACGCGTCCTTGATCGCGCCGGCCGTAGCCATATCTTCATCAATACTTGGCGTGGAAGTGTCACAAAAAACCAGCTCTGGCGAAGCGTCCCTGAGATATTTCACCACATCGGAGCGATCCCACCGTCTGGCCACGGCGTCTATCAGTTCGACATCAAAATTTTCTTCCTGCCGCGCTACGCCGGCGGCATAAGCCAACCATAAAGGGTAATAAACCGTGCCGCTTTTGGTTACCGCAGGGGATCGACTGCTGCGTGAGTACGCCAGTCGATGATAAGGTCCGTTGAGATAAACTATTTTCATGGTGATTTTTTCACAAGGACCAGCCCTGTTCTTTCTTTTTTGTTTCTCGTCTCTTGTTCTTGGCTTCTCGTCCTTCGCTTTGCCCCTGTAGCTCTTTCTTTTCTCCCCTCATCTACCAATCTACTCCTCTCACGCCGTAGCAACCTGTCTGGCCAGCCACTGCGGCTGTACCGGAAGCATCGTCGGATACGTCTGTACCGCAAACGCACGACAACCCGCCACCATCATTCCCATCGTAAACCAGAAATTCAAACCACCTCCCGGCAGCATATACGTATTGTTTATCATCCAGATTGCTCCCTGACCGACAAATCCCGCCAGCGTCCCCACCAGAACAGCTTTGACATAAACGTCATTCACCATCCTGGCCTGACACCAGATATATCGAAACAAAACTATCAGAACCAACAGAAAACTCAGCAGCCCGGGCACCCCCAGTCGGCAAAACATGTTCAACCAGAAGGAATTAAAACCGCTGGCCCAGATGGTCTGCGTATTCTTTATTATGAAACTCCAGTCCAAGCCGCTCATCTGCAATGCAACTTTTCTGCCAAATCCACAACCGAATGGCAACCCCTTGAAAAGCTCCCAGGCCATCTCCGGGAACATAAGTCTCCCTTCCGTACCCTCAATTACGCCTTGAAACTGTCCTCCCAACCTTGACTGAATCAACTGGGGAGCCCAAAGAAAACCTGCCAGTACAATGAGAGGCAGCATCAAAAAAGCCCATCGCGTTCGCCAACCCAGGATTATTATGGGAACAATGAGCAGACATATCAAACCCATCCGCGAACCCGTACAAACTATGCATAGAACATTTATGATCAGCACCCCCAGACAAAGCAACCGCACACCCCACGATATACCTGCGCCTATCACCAGCGCCAACGCCATCCCCACAAAAACTACCAGTTGACTGGCCAAGACGTTCGGGTCGCCGTAACTCGACAAAACCCGAATGTTCTCCATTTCCTTTGCCTCAACATACGTCCTCGCAACGCTTGCGCCGCCCGCGGTATATGTTACATTCGGAACCAAAGATCTTGACCCCAGATACATCTGCGATATCCCATAAAGGCTGACCAAAACCGATATGACCAAAACCATCCGGAAAAACAGCAAAAAATGCCGCTGTTGAAAAAACGTTTCGCTGGCATAAAAGAAAATGCCTATCACGAAAAGATAAAAACATAACTCCATAAATATCACAATATAACTGGCGCGACCGATCAAACCTAACATCAGCCCAACACCGGCAGCTATCGCGTAAAATAGAAAAAATCGATTGAAACGTACTCCACCACTGACCGGTTTCTGACGCTGGACGAGCCATTCAATAATAAAAACCGATGCCAATATGTGAGCTAACGGCAGCGGTAAATCCACAAAAGGCAATATCAGTCCCGCCCTCGGCAATGCAAAAATCAAAATGACTGTCACCGGCAGCCAAATGTCCGGACGCTGCTGCGATCGAAACATCAAAATACCCACCAGCAGCACCAGAACCGAAAATGCTAAAATTATCGGATCATGCAGGAAATCCATTTCTGGAGACCTTTACCAATTGCCACAGATAATTGTTAAATACTGATAAGTTGTTTTACCTGATAAAATCCGCACAACAACTCGTAGTCTATATCGGTTAATATTCCACCTGGTTGAACCGCTAAACGAAAAGCTGTATCGATTATCGCAATTATGACGATTCCCCGAACGGCCGATTACAGTTATAGGGCCTTGGCAGGCGTGTCGCTTCAGTGGACTGCCCCCTTGTCGCTATCTATCCCGTACAACCTCGATAGCCGCGGTACAAAATAAACAGCCCCATAGTAAAACCAAACAGCAGCAGCAACGTCGAGCCCCAAAGTGGAACAGTTATTGCGGGATAGACCACCGGCAGGTAATAAGTTATATGAAACGGCCAAAAAGCTAGGTATCGCAGCGCAGGAGTATTCAGTTTTTCCTGCGCAGAAAGCTGATCGTCCGGGACAGTAGGCCACGGCCGGATCTTGTCATTTATCATTTCGTCGATACTTTCGCCGATATTCACCAGACGCATCATCAGAAAACGTGCCTGTGGCTCCCACATCGTCCATTGACGTTCGCTCCATGAAACGTTGTAGGCCGCTTCCAACTGGGTCAGCTCCCGAACATGGTGCATAGAAACCGCGGCAACCTGAACAAGTACGCTCAAGCACACCACGACGATGGTAACAAGCCGTCGTGTTAAACTCTGGAATTTTTTCGGCGATGACGGATCGCCGAAAAGCCAAAAAGCCAGCGGAATAAATAAAAACGGAATAACACGATACAGATAACGAGGCCCCCAGCAGCAGTTTCCATGAAAGCAATCGACCGCAGCGTGCAGGATCAGACAACAGGTAAAAGTTACTCCTGCAAACACCGCCCAGGCCCGATGAAAACGCCACAGCGAGATAAGCCCGATGAACCCAAACACGATAATGGGGTTATAAATAAAAAGACTCCTGCCAGGACTCAACAGCAGACCCGACAGCCCCCTCGGCAAAAACGCGAGGGAAAACGAGTTATGCGGCGCCGACCACGGATTGCCGTAAATACTGTAGTTTATATAACAGTGAATCAACAGTGCCGGTAAAGTAAAGGCGATCACAACCACGTATGGCATCAGTCCCCGGCGCAATCTGCCGGAACTATCGGCCGGTCCGCTACCGCAAACACCTTCAACTGGATTCGCCGCCCGGTTGTTCCTATATATCAAATAAAACGCGAACAGCATATAGCACATTACAGTGGGAGCGGTATCGCACCGTGTGAGAAAGGCAAACGAAACAGCAAAGCCCGAAAGGATCAGATGTTTCAGCTCGCCACTTTTTTGGTAGCCACGTATCGCGTATGCTATAACGATATAAAAAAGGGCTAAATGTGTGTCTTCCTGTCCCTCTTTTGAAACCTGCCAGAGGCCGGTCGCGAAAATCAGCAGGACCGACCCAAGATAACTATGCCTTCTTGAAAAATCGAATCCACGCAAAAGGGCGAAAAACACCACCGCAATCAAACCGAGTGTCAGCGGAAAAACGGTCAGCGAAATCAATGAACGAATTATCTTGTCGGAATCTATGCCGAGCAGATGATGAAAAAAATAGTACGGTCCCGCGAAAATCATCGCTTGACCGATACCAAAACCGGAATAATAGTTCCCATCACGGCCGATACGTGTGCCTGGCGGATGTGTTTCATCCGGTTCCAGCCTCATCCGGAGATCGCCGTGATCCACAATGGATTTTGCCACAATGTATCGATTAGGTGGATCCACGCTGAGCGTGCCATGCGAGGTAAAAAACGTGATCGTAACTACGCCCAGAAAGAGCACTGCGGCTATATTCCGCCCTTTGCCATGTGCTCTTTCAACCGGTTGGTCGTGGCTTTGGAGTTTTATGACTGTTTTTTCGGCTTCATTCTTCACAAAGGAATAATCGGCATAATCGATATGATTGAGGCAACATTTAGCGGTTTTTAGCCCGGTGCCCTATGCGGTTAGAGCTGCTGTAGGCAAACCTCGGTTCCGCCTTGATGTCCAGGCGAACATCGGGCAACCGTTTCACCATAGCTTCCCGCAATTGCTCAACGATAACTTCTCTCTCCTGGCGGTTCACCTGCTCGCTCAGCGTAATATCGAATATCACGCTTACCTTTGCCTTCTGGCCGACAATCCGCAAATCATGAAAACCCTTAATACGCTCATCCTTGGCCGTGACCTCACCGATCGCATCACTAATCTCCCTATATCGCTCGTGTTTCTTATTGAGCGGATCGATGTGCACAACCACCGAACCGCCCATCTGTCTTTCGAGCAATTCCTCTACCTGCTCCGACAAGTCATGCAGTTCGGCCACAGGCCGATCTTCCCGAACCTCGATATGCAGCGAAATGAGATTTGTCTGACCGTAACGATGGGCGATCACGTCATGAACCCCCTTTACACCCTTGACGTCCCGTGCAATGCCTTCGATCTTTCTGAGCAGTTCCTGACTAGGCCGCTCGCCCAGCAGCGGTTCCATCGCATCACGGGCAACAACATAACCGCTGTACATCACTATCATCGCCACGCCCACCCCCGCTATCCCATCCACGTACACAAAACCCGACTGGACACAAACCATCGCCGCCAGTACCAGTATGGTCGAAAACACATCACAACGATGATGCCAGAAATCGGCTTTCAGCGCATCCGAGTCGATCATTCTTCCCAACTCACGAGCGAAACGACTCATCATCTCTTTGACCACGACCGTCCCTACCAGAATAACCACCACCATCCAATTGATCTTGGCAATTTCTATTTGCGGATGCAATAGCCGTTCCCAGGCAGACATCATCAGTTCGAAACCAGCCATAATCAGCATCATCGCCACGATCAACGCCGCAATAGGCTCAGCCCGGCCGTGACCGAACGGATGCTCCTCATCGCTCGGCTTCTTTGCAATCCTGAACCCAATCAGAATAATGATCGACGTGCCTGTATCGGAAAGAGTGTGCACCGCATCGGCAATCACCGCCACGCTGCGGACCGACAACCCCAGAACCAGCTTAACGGCAAACAGAAGCAGATTAATGTATATGCTCGTGTTCGCCTCCAGAGACCCGTACTTCGCTCGGACCTCGACGTGATCGGTCTCACGGTAATTCGCTATAAACCGCCGTACTATCCAATGTGTCAGTTTTATTATTGTTTATATTCTAACCCGGCCCACACCGTCAGGCAACCCATATTTGTTCTCGATCTCATATTTCCAATAAACCATTATTGGGGCCTAATGTTGCCGATTTGCCCCTCTGATCAGCCCCCACTTGCAAGACTCCTACAAATCAGCTATAATAAGTATGCATAGCTCGACCAAGCTCGCTGAAGGAGTTACCCGCTCTATTTGGTCTTAACAAAAACGGGACATCAATTATGACCCAAACCATTATCCTTGGCATCGAAAGCAGTTGCGACGAAACCGCCGCGGCCCTGGTCTCCGACGGCCAAAACGTTCTGTCCTCCGCCATCGCCTCCCAGATCGAGTTGCACCAAAAGTACGGCGGCGTCGTACCGGAGATTGCCGCCCGCGCCCACATCGAAAACATCATACCCATCCTCCGCCAGACTATCGAAGGCGCTTCGCTGACCCCTGCCCAAATCGACGCCATCGCTGTCGCCAACTGCCCGGGCCTGTCACCTGCCCTTCTGATCGGCGTCACCGCCGCCAAGACCCTCGCCTGGGCCTGGCAAAAGCCTCTAATCGCCGTCAACCATCTACACGCACATTTGCAGTCTGTCATGCTCGAACAAGACCAAAACCAAAAATGTTTTCCCGCCGTCGCTCTGGCCGTATCCGGTGGACACACCAGCATCTACAACTGTACCGGCCCACTCAACATGGAACTGCTCGGCCGCACTATCGACGACGCCGCGGGCGAAGCGTTCGACAAGGTCGCTGCCATCCTCAAACTACCATACCCCGGCGGCCCGTCAATCGAAAAACTCGCAAAAAACGGAGACCCCAAAGCGATCAAATTCCCCAGAACCTGGCTCGAAAAAGGTTCCCTGAACTTTTCCTTCAGCGGTATCAAAACCGCTGTACTCTACCATTGCCGCGGCCAGGACATGAAAGGCGCCGACCGAGTACCCGATATGACCGACATGGAAAAATCTGACATAGCCGCCAGCTTTCAGGCCGCCGTGATAGATGTTCTGGTAACCAAAACCATCTGGGCCGTCGAAAAGACCGCCGCCAATACCATTCTGCTCGGCGGCGGCGTCGCCGCCAACTCAGCCCTTCGACGCCACTTCCAGGAAACCGCCGCCAATATCGGACTCAACCTGATCATAGCTGAAAAAAAATACTGTACCGACAACGCCGCCATGGTAGCCGCACTGGCCTACCATAAGTTAAAGGCCAACGACACCGCTGACCTCTCACTCGAACCCCATGCCTGAGTTTCTGGTGGTACCTTCCATCTGCCATCTGCCATCTGCCCTCAGGTCAGCCCTTATCCGTCGGTAAATTGTCGATGGGCAGGTTCGTATGGTGGAGTCTTCGTGCGGTTTTCAGTATCAAAAATGAGGGTACATGAGGTTTTTTTATGGTTGTGTGATGATCTAAACCTGATTATTTGGCTCCTGGGGGCGGTTTAGAAAAATTAGATGAGGTAGCCCTGCCGATCTCTTCTAATGTCTTGTTATTTTCTCGCCGCTTGATAAAATATCCCGGCGCAGCTTGAACAGTTCCCTGAACGCCCGGAAAATAACCTTCAGGCTCGCTCCGCTTTGGTCTCCGCTGGTGCGTGGATAGTGATGGACGCCTCTCTGGGTCATGGTAAATCCGGCTTGTTTGGCTCGGGCCAATATTTCCGCGTCGATCAGCGCTCCTTCGCTGCGCATCTCTATCCGATCGAATATCTCGCGCCGGTACAGCTTGAAGGCGCAATCTATGTCTCTAAGTTTCAGGTCAAAGACAAAGTTCATCAGTTTTTCCCATGCCCAGGCGTTCATCTTACGTATCAGATTGTCCTGACGGTTCAGGCGGTAGCAGGTAATGATGTCGTATTCGTCGGTCAGCTCCAGCAGGGGGGGCAGTTCTTTGATGTCGAACTGGCCGTCCCCGTCGGTGTAGAAGACCCACTGCTTGCCAGCTGTGCGGAAACCGCTCTGCAAAGCTCCGCCATAGCCCCGGTTGATCGGGTGATGGACCACCTTGACCTGTTGGTTTTCCTGTGCCAGCCGGTCCGCTATCTGGGCCGTCGCGTCGGTGCTGCCATCGTTAACGATAATAACTTCGTAATCGTCGCTTATTTCTTCGAGTACTTCCAGCGTCTGGTGCGTAAGCGATGCTATCGAACCGGCTTCGTTATGACATGGGAAAAAAACCGATAAACTTATTTTGGAATCGTTCACCAGAACCATCCCTCGTCTTGTGCCAATAGCTTTTCGTTATACTCGGATAGTTTTTCGTCATACTCGGATTCATATTTTTTCAACTCCCGCTCATATTTTTGTGCTTCATCGTGCCGGTTCAATTTGCGTGACAGGTTAATCAACTTTTCGTACGACGAACGTAAAGCCAGCCAATTTCGCCGCCAGCCAAATTCCTCCTTCTTATCGATCAGCTCCCTGTAAAACTGCTGCTGCCGGGAAAAATACTGCCAAAGCTCTTCGTGCATCCCCGCCTGTTCGCCCCAGCCATAAATATAACTGTGAGTTTTCGGAGTATAATGCTCGATAGACATTAAAGCTCTTATCCCTTCGATAATTTTTTCTTTCGGCTCACCGGTCTGGCAATAGGTCAGTCCCAGCGAATAGTTCCGCGAGAACTCGTCCGGGTATTCCAAACCGGCCAGGGCCTTCTGGAACAATTCCTGATTGAGCGGGGAACTTTTTTGCAGAAAGACTGCATTCCGTTCATCGACATAAAACAGCTTCCAGTCTTTCATACTCATGAACAACTTGAACATCGACGGCGATCTCCCCAGCGACACCAGGGCTACGTTGATACCTTCCCGCCCGAGCAGATGCCCGTAAAGATCGGGATCGCCCACCGACAAACTCAACAGCTTTTGAAGATCATTTTGATAATATTTCATCACCTTTTCGTACAACTGTGGGTCGTGGGCATTCGATCCGATTCTTTCGATTACCCGCCCCATCTCTACCCGCTGAAAAGCGGCGTATAATTCGGGTACTCTACCCGCCAAATCAACTAATCGCTTAGATAGTTTCTTGTCTTTCATTGCCTGCCCGACCAGCTTGTCATAAGACTCGGGATCATTCCCGGGAATCTCCAAGGACCGGGCGATTTGGCGTACCGACTTTTGAAATTCCACATTCACGGAAGGTAGTATTGCTCCTTTGAGCGTTTGCCAATAGGTAAAATGCGAGACGTTATAAGCCGCCTGGGCTCGGCCGTCTATGAACACTTTGCACCTGGGCCGGCCCGTTTGGAGGTCTGGATCCTGGGCAAACGCTACGTATCCTCCGCTAGTCCATTCGTTGAAGACCACGCCTTTGATCTTGTTGGCGTTTAGGAACTTCATGGCTCCGACCGGCTGATCGTATATCCCCACCATTCGTCGAAACACACTGAGTTCTACGCCGTCAGAGGGCGGTCGATAATAAATATCCCGCATCGCCAAGCCAAAAATCAACCACATTACCAGTGCCCCAGTCAAACTCAGCGCCGCTGCCACCATCGCCGGTCGGGACAGCATACCCGCAAGCTGCAATGGCTGGTTTTGTTTGTGCAATCGCAGCAAACGCACCATATCCACAATCTCCTGGGTCATCTGCGCCAAGAACGGTGACAATATCACTCCACCTAAAAATATGAAACGGCGCGATGCCATTGACATGTATATCGTAATTGCCATTATTCCCCACTGGGCCAGGTCAATTCGTGGCCAGGGAAATTTTTCAATCGCCAGGCGTTCTCGTCGTCTGCGAGGCTGAGGCAAACTTGGCCGCATGAAAAACAAGACCAACCAAACAACAAAAACCAACCCCAAAATACTCAAAAATATAACATAAGGCGTGGCATTGCCAAAACCGTCCGTATCCCATATTGGCCGCCATTCACTTACATTGCGCCATATCTTGCCTTCCTGACCCGTGGCGATAATAAAAGGATGTGCCAAATTTTCCCAGCCAAACGGACTGAAGATTCCCGGTATGATCATAACCAGCACCGCGCCTGCCAATAATAACTTATAGCCCCGCCAATCGACATCCGCCAATCGTTCCGGCCAAACCAAACCCAAAAACTTCATTACCAGATGTCCGCCCAACATTATCATAAAAATCATAATGGCGTAAATAAATCCACCATGGACGTTGGACCAGATAATCATAACCGGTATCATTCCGGCCAGCGCCCAATATCGCCGTTTTTTCCAGCAGCTTAACAGGAATATCATGATAATTGCGAAAAGAATCGAGCTTACGTTCGGCCGCAGATCGACAAACGATCGGCTCAGCAAGATACCAAACGCCGCCGCAGCCGCAGCCAGCATCGGATGCGCACCGAGCACCCGTGCCGCCCCATAGGCAAACAGCACAGTCAAAATCGACTGCAAAAACTTATAGACTACGATCAGGCTCTCACCTTTCGAAACCGCCGAGTCTTCTTCGCCCCAGGCGTTTTTCATCTTGTAGAACATCACATGGGTCAGCCAGTTCTGGTTGACCCAGCCGACCTCGTCCAGCTTGGGATCGTAGTCTTTGGCACCTAAAAGTCGTTTAAATATGCTGGATAAGCTTCTGCTGACCGGTTCGAAAGCCCGGCTCCGGGCGCCAAACGGTTCCTGTTGGGTGGTATGTATTCCAAACTTGTCCAGCAGTCGCATCTGCCATGTCCGGTTCGGCTGACCAAGAGCCCACTGGCCCAGGGTATAACGGCCGCACGCCATCGCCACCCACGTATCACCCCCTCCGACTACCCGATCGGCACTGTGTAAACCGGCCCCTATCACCAGCAATACGCATCCGATCCATAGCCAACGGGAAGTCGGCTTATCATTGAGCGTTGACTCTGGTGAGGTCATAATTTACCTTTTTATACATCGTTTACTGTTACGGCAGGAATTTTTTGGTGTCCCTGAGTTTTTCCGGCAGATAGTTTTTCACTACAAAATCCAGTCCGTGCTTGGCAAAGGCCTGTTGCTCCACGCGTACCCCCGCCTTGAGCATTTGGTTAATCGCCTGCTGCCAGGGTTTATGATGCTGAACAAACGGATCGTTCTTTAAGGCGTCCTTGGCCCGTTTGATGTCCACTTCCTTGAGCGGATGGGTCGGCAGTTGATAATCTTTTACGTCCTGCGGCGTAACGCCCAGGAAACTCGCCTGCGGCACACAGAAAAACTCGTTGAGATGCGCCGCGTTACCCGAGCCTACTTTCAAAGTACGATATATATTAAAATAACCATACGGATCGCCATCGACAAAGGCATAAACGGGTATCTTGAGTTTGTCACTGAGCCGGCGAATAAAGCGGCGACACGCCCGCGTCGGGACCCCTCCCATGCTCACCATAATGCAATTGGTCTTATCCCAGTAACCGTAGTTCTGCAGACGCTGAAACATGCCTCCCGTCTCGATTGCCAGGATAAACTTCGCTTTACTGCAAAAATCCAAACGCTCCACATCGATGGGAATCGAATACGCCCCCGAACCGAACCTGGTACAATCGATGTTCAGTTTCTTACCGTGACTATCGCGATCCACAACAATCAGTCGGCCGGCAATTTCGCCGCCTTTCTCTTCCGGCACAAACCGCAACTGCTCACGGATCACCCCGAACATCGCCTCGACGTCTTCCATAACGGTATCGGATTCCGGCTGCTCTTTGAAGGCGGCTTCGGCCCAGTTTTTGCTGATGTAGTATGCCTCTCTTTTGGTAGCGATGTCATCGCCTTCGATCAGTTCCTTGCTCAGTGACATCATCTTGAGCGTCTGGGCAAACGTCTTGACTGTGTTGACCGTCAGGGTGCGTTCCTTGAAATTACCTTTGAGTTCGAAATAACCACTTTTCGGACGATACGTCACATTAGACAGGCTGCGCACCGGTACCCGCATCCTGGGCTTGCGGCGTTTACTGATTTTGTCATAAACATCTCGGGCGCTGTTCTCTATCATGCCCGTAACATCAATCCTGCGTTTGGCCATCGGCAGTTTCCTCTAATTGTAACATCTGCTCAATCACATGATTATAAACGATCTACTTTCACTTTGCAAGCCTTCTTGTCCGTCAGATGCCCACCGGCAATAATCAGCATTCAGCTAGAAAATCACACAATATTCGGTTGAAATATTCGGGATTGTCCATACAGACGTTGTGGCCGGCATCGGGTATCACCACATATCGGCAGCTCGGCTCCCGCGAAGCCCAAAACGGAGCTGTTCTTTTGATAACGCCCAGCCCTACCAGACTGTCGCGCTGCCCATGCGTTAATAAAAATGGACATTTAATATGATAATCCGCTTCGTAATGATCGCACCGCGTAATGCCTTTCCAAAACTTTATGAAATCGCTTTTTGTTATATGTTGTCTCAATTCCCGCGCATGCTCCTGCGTTTGCGGCTTAATACCCGCACAAACCCCACCAAACCACCACAAAAGTGCTTTCGGAAATAACCGAAATGCGGAAGTTGATACTGCTTTCATCAACTTAACAAGCAAAGGCTGCTTCCAGGTCAGACAGACTGTGCCCACCAACGCCATCGCCCTGACTCGTTGGGGCCATTTGAAAGCCAACTCCTGTGTTATCAATCCTCCCATTGAAAGTCCAACATACATTGCCTTGTCAACACCAATTTCATCGATAATGGCCATCAAATCTTCCGCGCAGAACCTTATCGAAAAATCTCCCCTCATTGGTCGTGACCGGCCATGTCCTCTGACGTCCCAGACCAACACCCGGTAATTTTTCGACAGAACTTCTACCTGCTGATCGTAAAGACTATGATCCGTCGCTACGGCGTGCGTCAGGACAACCAATGGACGATCTTTCGGCCCCGACAGCCAGTAATGTATCGGAATTCCCTCCCGCTCTATGACGTGCCGGTTTGTGCCATCCCTGGCCATTTATACTGTCAATCCTTTTTAATGAGACGCTTACACAAAACGTATATATGCTTATAGTCTGCTGATTCCTTATTTGCTACTTTTTGGTTTTCTTGAGCCAGTCCTGTAAGTTGTTAGCCAGGACCTCAACGTTGCGCTTGCGCATTATATGCTCTATGAGGGTTGGGTGCACCTTCATCTTCACCATGGTTTTATGAGCCCTTTCCCAAAGTTTATCTTCCTTCGGTCCATCCTTTGCCAGGTATAGTTCGGTAACCAGCTCCTGCAATTTCCCCAGCATAATCGCATCAAGGTTCTTATAGTAGCGTCCTATCAGGTCCTGTTGGTATTTGGAGTATTCGTTTTTAGCCACTAGTCATACCTGCGACGATCTTATAATTTATACTTTCCATAATATTTGTCTGCCGGGTATTTCTGGTTATTACGTTTCATCTTCTCATAAAACGCTTCACTCAGATCAATGTCCATCGTATGAGCCATCGTCAGCAAATAGCAAAACACATCCGCCATTTCTTCTTTCACCTGAGCCATTGTTTGGGGATCGCCAACCACAAAAATAAAGCCCCAAACGGGGCTTATGAGCAATAGAAATTTATTTCACACAAATTCCTGTTGAAAACAACCATCCCCAACAACTGCTCCCTTTCTGACGATCAAAATTGTTTGCCGCTGAGTTTCTCGTACGCTTCCACGTAACGTGCCCGCGTCCCGGCCACCACGTTCGCCGGCAGCTCCGGTCCCGGCGGCTGTTTGTTGAAGTTGATGCTTTCCAGGTAGTTTCGCACAAACTGCTTGTCGTAGCTCTCCTGGTCGCGGCCAGGCTGATACTTATCCGCCGGCCAAAAACGTGACGAATCAGGCGTGAGCACCTCATCGACCAGGATTATCTCATCGTCGCAATAGCCCCACTCGAATTTGGTATCCGCCAGGATAATACCGCGATGGGAGGCGTATTCCGCTGCCCGGATATATATCTCAATGCTTTTATCACGGATATAGCCGGCCGTTTCCATCCCGACAATTTTTGCCGTTTGGGCAAAACTGATGTTCTCATCATGCTCGCCCAACTCGGCTTTGGTCGCCGGCGTAAATATCGGTTCGTCAAGTTTGTCGCACTGCCGAAAACCGGCCGGTAGCTTATGTCCGCAAACCGTTTGGCTCTGCTGATATTCTTTCCAGCCCGAACCGGCCAAATACCCACGTACCACACATTCCACCGGTAATACCTGCGCTTTTTTCACCAGCATACTACGTCGGGTAAACTGTTCGCTGCAGGCAGTGAACGGTTCGCCAAAATCTTCGACCGACGTACTGATCAGATGATTTTTTACCGTATCGCCCAGCCAATCCAGCCAAAACAGCGATATTTGCGTCAGCACCGCTCCCTTATCCGATATGCCGTTGGCCATTATCACGTCAAAGGCGCTGATACGATCCGTCGCTACGATCAGCAGCTTATCGCCAAGGTTATAGATATCGCGTACCTTGCCACGGGTTGGTTCACGGCCCGGTACTTTGGTCTGCAAAATAGTCTTACCGTTACTCGCCGCATACCCTGTTTCCTTTTTATTCGACTTTAGTGACATTTTCTGCTTCCGCTACTTGACCAATATCTTTTACTTTTACCTTTGTTCCCACATAAACCATCATATTCCGCGGGCATTTTTTTTGCGCCTTATCGCACTCTTCCGGACCGGCGTATTTTTCATAATCAATGACCGCTAAATCCTGCTCCATCCGGAACATATCCGGCGCAATCTTAACGCACAACCCACAGCCCACGCATCCAACTTTACAGTAACTGCGTACATCCTTAGCCTTATCACGCGATGCGCATGCTATCACCAGCATAGGATCCTCCTGCATCGGCAGCAGTTCGATCAACTGTCGCGGACACACTTTTACGCACGCTCCGCAACCCACACACTTTTCGTAGTCAACCACTGTCAGACCATCGACAACATGGATCGCGTCAAACTCACACGCCTCCTGACAATCTCCGCCTCCCAAACAGCCGTACGGGCACCCCATCGCACCGGCCACCACCTGCATCTCACCACAACTGCCCAGTCCGTCATATCTGGTCGAGTTGATCTTATCCGCCGTTTTTGCCGAGCAGTGCACCACCGCCCGGACGGGTGCCGCCGCGGATGCCTCTATGCCCAATATCGCGGCTATCTTATGGACCAGCGATTCACCGCCAGGCCCACATTTGCCCATCAGTCCGTGATCGGTCACCACCGCCTCGGCATACGCCCCGCACCCCGCCAATCCGCATCCACCGCAGTTGGCGCCCGGCAGAACGTTCAAAATCGCCTCTACCATCGGATCCTGTTTCACCTTCAGTTTCGCATCGGCAATCGCCAGGACCACTACAAAGACGAACCCCACCACCAGCAAGGTCACTCCAGCTATGACTATAGAGGTTATCTCGATCTGGGCCAACATGCCCATATTAGAAATTACACTTAAAACGTTATAAATCATTCCAGTCTTTTCTCAAATCAACGGCTATCCACTCATTTACTCATCTACTCGTTCACCCTTTAATCATCCCTGAAAATCCCATAAACGCCAGTGTCATAATCGCCGCGGTTATCAGTGTTATACCTGCTCCCCGCAGTGATTTGGGCACATCGGCCCATTCGAGGTTTTCACGAATTCCGCCCATAATGCAAATCGCCAGCGTGAAGCCCAGTCCACCTCCGAAACTTGCCACTACCGCTTCGAGAAAACCATAACCCCACAAATCAATAAACAGGCACGTACCCAAAATCACACAGTTGGTGGTTATCAGCGGCAGAAATATCCCAAAACTTTCGTACAACGGCGGGAAAAACTTCCGCACATACATCTCAACCAACTGCACCATACCGGCAATCACCATAATAAAGGCGATATATTTCAGAGATGGCATATCGATAGGCGACAGGATCAGGTTGTTTACTATCCATGTCACAGTTCCGCTGATTGTTGTCACAAACGTTACCGCACAACCCATTCCGAACGCCGTATCGACGCGTTTCGATACACCCAAATAGGGACATGTTCCCAGAAACTTGGTCAATACCAGGTTATTAACCAGCGCAATCGATATGAACACAACTATTAAATGGCTTGCGATTTCCATTATTCTTTACCTCTTACCTTGCAATCATTTTTTCCCGAAAAAGTGGTTGTTAAGTCCCAGCAGGATTCCCAGCGTCAAAAACGCCCCCGCCGGCAGCTTCATCACGTTCCAGTTCACAAAACCGTCGGGCATCACTGCTATGCCCCAGATCATTCCGTCAGCCAAAATCTCCCGCACCGTCGCCAGCACACAAAGTCCGAACGTGTACCCGATTCCCATCCCCAGTGCATCGAAGAAGCTTGTCACCAACGGTTTTCGGCTGCCGCACGCCTCGGCCCGGCCGATAATCACGCAGTTCACGATAATCAACGGTACGTAAGGGCCCAGTTTTTCGCTCATGGCCGGCAGATACGCCTGCAGCAGCAGATCGGCTATCGTAACAAATGCGGCGATCGTCAGCGTAAACATCAATATCCGCAAATGGCTCTGCAGCAGATTACGCATCAGCGAAACCACTACGTTCGAACACACCAGCACAAATATCGTCGCCGCCCCCATCGTCAGGGCCGGCTGCAACTGAGTCGTCACCGCCAATACCGGACACATGCCCAGCAACTGACGAAATATCGCGTTCTCCTCCCACAGCCCATGCACAAAATACGCCATCGCTTCACTTTTGTGCTTTGCGTTCAATTTGTTTTTTTCTTCCGATGCCATGGCTTCTTAACTTTCAACTTCTTTATTTCTTTATGACTTCACGCATTGCGATCACCGCGTCATTAACAATCTTGACCACCGCCTCGGATGTGATGGTAGCACCGGTAATCGAAAGTATCTGCAATTGGGCCGGGCTGCCGGCCTTAATAACCGCCAGTTTATTACCGGCTGCAGGCGCCTGGCTGTCTGTAAACTGTCCCTTAAAACTTTCGTCTTTCATCTTATCGCCAAAACCGGGGGTCTCGCTGGTCTTCAAAACGTCAATCCCCCTGACCTTCTCAAATTTCGCGTCAACCCCGATCAGCAAAACAATCTTATCCGCGAACCCACTGCCTGTTGCCTCAAAGGCATAACCCATTAACGCCTGAGAATCATCCTTCATCACGTAATATAATGGTTTCTTGTCAGTTTCCTTTCCTCTTATTTCTTCCGGGATGCTGTTTTTCCCAAACAACACCTTCAGTTTACTATATACCTTTTCCCTGGCTCTTCTTTCTATCGTCTCTTGCAGTGCACCATCGACAATAGCGACCAGCAGTCCGAACACCAGGGCCGTCACCAGCACCAGCCACGATTGTTTTATAAATCTACCCAGCACTTACGTGTCCTCCCAACGGCGTTGGCTTTGTCCATCGGTCCAGCAGCGGCGTTATCGCGTTCATCAGCAGCACCGCGTACATCACACCTTCCGGATAGCCTCCTTTCAGGCGAATCAGCATAATCAATCCGCCCACGCCGACCCCGAATATAAATCTGCCCAGCTTGGTCAGCGGACAAGTCACCGGATCGGTCGCAATGAAAAACGCGCACATCATCAGCCCGCCGCCAAACAGATGCACCAGCGGATTGGCATATACATCGGGATTCGCCAGCCAAGGTATCACCGCGATCACTGCCGCCGTGGACAGCACCGCCACCGGTATATGCCATGTTATCGTACGCCTGACCAACAGAAACACCCCGCCGATCAGCCAGCACAATGCCGACGTTTCGCCCAGCGATCCTGTTGTCCTGCCGAAAAACATCGCCCCCATTTTCGTTTCAACTTCATTTGGCGTGGCTTTTTCCAACTTGTCTTCGTTGGCCGCGTCCTTGATCGGTTGCTTCGCCAACGCCAGCGGCGTCGGCTGCGTCACCGCGTCCACTTCCGTACAAGGCGGCTCGTTTGCCAATGGCGTCCATGTCGTCATCATCATACCGAAACACGCCATCAGAAATGCCCGGCCCATCATTGCCGGATTGAATATATTACTGCCCAGCCCGCCATACAGCATCTTCGCTACCGCCACCGCCACGGCTGTTCCCATCGCCGCCGCCCAGGTGGGTATCGAAGGCGGCAGTGACAACCCCAGGATAATCGCCGTTATGATAACGCTGCCGTCGGTGATGGTTTGTGGTTTTTTGCGTACCGCGTTAAAGAGCCATTCCGTAAGCAGCCCTGCCGCCAGACACGATATCAGCACCATCGCCGCCGAACCCCGGAAAAGCCACAATGCCACCGCCACCGCCGGCAGACAGCCGATGACGACCTCGAACATTATCCGCTTGCTGGTGGCAGGTTCCGCTAAATGCGGACTCGACGAGACCATCAGTAAAAGCTTCTTTTCCTGTTCTTTTTCTTCTTCCGCTGCCATCTGCTAACTTTTAACCTTTTTCGCCATCAGCTTGCCGGACCGCAAGTATTGTAACAACGGTATCTTCGCCGGACAAACATAACTACACAAGCCACATTCGATACAGGCCAGCAAATCATATTCCAGTGCCATATCGATATCCCTTGATTTGACCGCGTGGGCAATGCGGGTCGGTACCAGCTTCAGCGGACAATAATCCACACACCGACTGCAACGAATGCACGCCGTCTCTTCAGCTCCGCCGACTTCACTCTCGGTCATTACGGTGATACCGCTGGTTCCCTTGAGAATCGGCACGTCCAGATGCACCGCCGCCGGCCCCATCATCGGGCCACCCAGCAGTACCTTGGCCGCATCGTCGGTCAATCCCCCGCACTGTTCGATCAGGTCCGCCAGCAGCATCCCCACCGGCACCCGAAAATTGCCCGGCTGGTTGATCCCACTGCCGGTAACCGTAACGATCCGCTCTGTCAGGGGCCTGGCTTCAGCGCACGCCCACATAATCGCCGAGGCCGTACCAACATTCACCACGACCACCTTCACATCCAGCGGTAGTCCCCCTGTCGGCACAGTCAGTCCCAGCACGGCGTTTATCAATTGTCGCTCACCGCCCTGCGGGTATTTCGTCCGGCAGATCGCCAGTTGCACACCATCTACATCTTTGATCCAGGGCAATACGCTGTCTATCGCATCGGGCTTATTATCTTCAATTGCGATGATGCCTCGCTTCGCACCGCATGCCCGCATCGCCAGTTGCAAACCCGCCACAATCGTACCCGGCGCCTCCAACATCAATTGATGATCACTGGTCAGATAGGGTTCACACTCGCAACCGTTGAGGATTACGGTATCGATCGGCTTTTGGGGGTTACGAACCAGTTTTACCGCCGTGGGAAACGCCGCTCCGCCCATTCCAACGATCCCCGCTGTACGGATCGCCTTTTCAATCGCTTCCGGTTCGTATTTTTCGACGTCAAAACCGCCGGGCACTTCACGCCACGGCTGCTCATCCGGCTGCTCATCGCCCACCGTAATAACCACGCTGAGCACCTTGGTGCCGTTCGGGTGCGGCTGCGGTTGTACTTGTTTTACCACTCCGTTTACCGGACTATGCACCGGCGCCGAGACAAACGCGTCACTATCACCGATCATCTGTCCGGCTGTCACTTCCTGCTTCGCTTCCACCGTCGGCCGGCACGGCGCCCCCAGATGCTGCGACATCGGCACTACCACCGTTGCCCCCGCCCGAACCACCTGGACCGCTCGCCCACACGTAAAGCCCTTGCGCTCAGGCGGATGAACTCCCCGACGAAAACTGAATTTACCGGTCAACTTATCCTTGTTATTTGCTCTTAATACTGGCATCTCATCTCAAATACATCTGACAAAAAATGTAGGTCGGGGCAAAAACCGAGCCTACGAGTCTTCCATAACAGGCACCAATTATTCAGATAATCAGGGTCTTGGCAAACATAAAATGACAAAATTATCCCCAAACCGCAAAAACCCCCAACCCAACAATCCGACCAACCGGTCGGTACAGTTCTGTCGGCAACAGTCGGCCAACCGGCTACTTTTTCGGGAATTTGTCTTTTGCCTTGCCGTCCTGACAAAAATTGGTTAAAAGTAGCCTGGATTTAAGGACGAATCGATGGCTGTTATAGTTGGAATTGATGAAGCGGGTTATGGGCCAATCCTGGGTCCTCTGGTGGTCTCTGCCGCGATTTTCGAGGTACCGGATGATCTGATAGACCGGTCATTGTGGGAAATTCTCCGCAAAAGCGTCTGCAAACAGCGATCGGCCAGTAATGGCCGAGTTGTAATCAACGACAGCAAAAAACTTTATACCACCGGCCGATCACATGGTAAATACGACTGCCTGCAGCGTGGGGTACTTTCGGGCTTGGCAGCGATAGACCGCACTGCCATCCGGACTTTTGGACAGTTACTGCAAGCCCTTGACAGCGTTGACAACCTCGGCAAAAACTGCCTTGACAGCCTGAGTGAATATCCCTGGTACGCTTGTGCGTCCGATCAGCCCCTGAAATTCGATGAGGACGACATCGCCACCGCCGCCGCCGCTTTGGTCTGGGATATGCGCAACAACAATATTCGGCTCAAGGCCATCTGGACGCGGCCGCTACCGGCCGGTCGTTTCAACGAAATGGTACAGACCCTTAACAATAAAGCTGTGGTTTCCTTCTCCCTGGTCGCCCAGTTGATTTATCAGGCTTACCAAAAACACAACCGGGCGAACCTGCAAATCGTAATCGACAAGCAAAGCGGTCGCAGCCACTATCGAGACCAGTTGCAAAGAATGTTCCCCGATCTGAACATGAAAATCCTGAAAGAGCACGACGCCGTCAGCAGTTATCATCTTACCGATTCCAGCCGATCTATGAAGATTCATTTCCTGCAAAACGGCGATCAGCGTCAATTACCAATCGCTCTGGCGTCAATGACCAGCAAATATCTGCGTGAATTGCTTATGGAAATGCTCAATACCTATTTCCAGAGGCACTGTCCCGGCATTACTCCCACCGCCGGCTACTACAAAGACGGCTGCCGCTTCCTGGCCGATCTCGAAAAATTCAACCTCGCCCCCAACCTCGCCCCCGAATTCCTCCTTGTTCGGCGGAAATGAACGTAACTCCTTATTTTTGGTTGTGGGGAATTGTTGTAAGTCGTTATTTTTCGTTCGGTGGGAATGAACGTAACTCCTTATTTTTCGTAGTGGGGAATTGCTGTAAGTGCTTATTTTGCGTTGTTGGAATTGATGTAAGTGCTTATTTTTGGCGCGAAAAAGTGCGAAATTCGGCGAAATTTGGATGAATTCTGATGGAAAGTGATGTGGTTTGTACCCACTTTGCGCTATGTTTGTACTATGTTTGCACCCTGTTTGTACTATGTTTTGATGAAAAGTGAATGGGGGGATGGGAA
>CAZICK010000057.1:0-25689 GCA_964537505.1 uncultured Pirellulales bacterium | reverse complement strand
TGGTGAATCTTACCTATTTTAACATCAAAACTCATCAAAACATACCACAAACATACTACAAACCACATACAAACATAGTGCAAACATGGTACAAACCACATCACTTTTCATCAGAATTCATCCAAATTTCGCCGAATTTCGCGGTTTTTTCTTACCTATCTTACCTAATCGTTATAATCGTTACGCAAAAATAAGCACTTACATCAATTCCTCCAACGTAAAATAAGCACTTACAGCAATTTCAACCTACGAAAAATAAGGAGTTACGTTCATTCCCGCCGAACGAAAAATAAGGCACTGTAGTTGTCATGCCCGACTTGATCGGGCATCCAGTACATCAATTTCCCGCTACCCAAAATAAGCACTTACAACATTTTTCCGCTTGGATGAGAGCCACTAAAACTAGCTATCGAACTCGAAAGATCGCCGGGCGATTTGGTGGGGTGGCTGGCGGCGGGCAATGTTGACCAGCAGGCCCAGGGCCAGGAAGTTGGAAAGCAGACTGCTGCCGCCGTAACTGACAAACGGCAGTGTTAGCCCGGTTATCGGCATCAGACCTATGGTCATGCCGACGTTTATGAACGTCTGGACGGCTATTGATGCGGCAATACCCAGTGCCAGGAGCCTGCCGAAAGGTTCGGTCTGCTGGTCGGCGATTGCTACGCCCCCCATAATGATCAGGACGTAAAGGCTCAGGACGGCCATGCAGCCTATGAAACCCCACTGGTGCGCGATCAAAGGGAAGATGAAATCATTATGGCTTTCGGGCAGAGAGATATTGGCCAGATAAATGTCACTATGGCGGTCCTGGCCGGTGAGTTGTCCTGACCCGACGAATATTTTCGATTGATACAGATGAAAGCTGGGGCCCCATCGCCAAAAGGAATCCCTGGTTGGATCCTTTGTGTTCTGGTGGAAGAGGGCCTCGATGCGGTTTTGCTGATACGGTTTGAGGACCAGGAAAAATGCCGGCGCCGCCAAGACTATCCCAACGAACAATATTGTCAGTAAATGCCTCAGCCTGGCCCCGGCGACGAACAGTATGGCAAAGAGCACAGGCGGAAATAAAAGCGTAGTGCCCAGATCAGGCTCGACAACGATCAGTCCCATGGGCAGCACCGTCATGGCGAACGGGCCGATCAAGCCGAGGAAGCTGCGGTGACTTTTGCGGTAATGCATATACCAGGCCAAAGCTAAAATATAAGTTAGCTTGGCGATTTCAGAGGGTTGTATCTGTGGAAGACCGGGAATGGTAATCCAACGATATACCCCTTTTCTCTCGTCTATGATGCTGGGGAAAACGTGAAGATATTTGCCCGCCAGGATTATTCCCAGCAGAAATAAGGTCAAGACAAAAAGCAGATAACTGATCGGTCCGAGCCTGCGGTAATGGAATAAATTGACGACGATGAAGACGACAACTCCCAAAGCTATGTACATTAGCTGTTTGTTGAACTCATGTATCTGGCCGGTGGCGTGAATGCAGGCCAGGCCGACAAACAGCAGTGCCGCCACGGCCAATATCATAATCAGCCTTAGTCCACCTAAACGTCCCTGCCATATATAGGTGAGCATAACTTCTCCATGGGCGAAACATGCCAAGCTGCTGGCGGGCATGTCAGAGGGATCACTAAATTCCCTTCTCGCGAACCGCCGCCTGCAACTTCGCCAAACTGATTGTAACACATTGGGCCTTGGCGGTAAACTGATGGCTCCAAACGAACACCACTGTTGCTGTGGCGGGCCGGGCCGGATATATTGAATGGTATGAAACGCGTGGTGATAATAGATAATTATGACTCGTTCACCTATAATCTGGCCCAGGCGGTGGCGGTACTGCCGAATGAGGCGCAGGTGGAAGTCGTACGCAACGATGAAGTTACTGCCGAAGAGGTGGCAAGATATCAGCCTACGCACCTGATTATTTCACCAGGGCCGCGTACGCCCAACGAGGCGGGTAACAGTAATGAAATCATCGCGTACTGGGCAGGTAAAGTGCCGATTTTGGGGGTCTGCCTGGGACATCAGTGCGTTGCCGCGGTCTTTGGCGGGCAGATTGTCCGGGCGGTCCGCTGTATGCATGGCAAAACATCACTGATCCATCACGATGGTAAGACCATTTTTGAGGGGCTGGCCAATCCGTTTCCGGCGATGCGATACCACTCGCTGATTGTCAGCGAAAACGGATTGAACGGTCGTTTTGTTATCTCGGCCCGCAGCGAAACCAATGAAATCATGGGGATTCGTAACGATCAACTGGGGCTTGAGGGAGTGCAGTTTCACCCGGAAAGCTTCGCTACAAAGGAAGGAGCGGCTCTTCTGGAAAATTTTCTTGGCTGAAGACCCTGTTGAATGAAAATTGGGTTAAAAAAATTGCGAAAGTCGAGCGAGTATATACTCAACTTTTTTTATTGACAGGTTTTTTACGGATGTTACTAACATTTGGCTTGTTATTTTTTGTGGCTGCCTGGCGGGACATCACGCTTGGGGGATTTCAGTGTGGATAAAAGAAAACATCGAGTACCCGAAGGCTGCTCGATGTTTTCCGGAGGGGAGAAAACTCACGATTCTTATCGGCTAATTGATTAAAAAAACTTTAACTCTCATAAACTCCGCATTTACAAGATATTACATAGCTCTATCCAAATCCCATATTGTCCGGCAAGATAGCATTCCTACCCAATAAAAAACCTTCAACTCCCAGGCAAGAACAGCATTCTCGCTGCACAAAAACAAAGACCACAACTAACTTTATTGATTTTACCATATTTATAGGACTATCACAAATTATCTTTTAAAAAATCGTATGCTGTGTTTTTTTGGTTTGATAACGCCGGCGTCAAAGTAATTGTGAAAAGCTGATTCCAGTACCACACCAGCATTTTTACGCGTGAATATTGACTTTTGACGCTAACACCTTTGATTACTAAAATATACCTGTCGCCACAGGAGAAGTTGAAATGAACGATCTTTTTGTCCGTATTGCCGAGGTGCTCGAACGAGGAGATCGACTGGATTTTGAGGGAGGGTTGGCGCTATATCAGTCGGACGATTTGTTGCGTCTTGGACAGTTGGCCGAGCGGGTCACGCTGTCCCGACACCGGCGAAATGTCTATTACAGTATCAACCGCCACATAAATTATACCAACATCTGTACAATGCAGTGTGATTTCTGTGGTTTTTCGCGTCGGCCGGGCCATGAAGAGGGATATGTGATGTCCGTGGACGAGGTGGTGTCGCAGGCCGAGGAGGCCTGTCGTGCCGGAGCAAGCGAGATTCACATTGTCGGCGGGGTCCATCCCGATTTGCCTTTTGAGTATTATCGGGAAATGATAGAGCGAATCGGTACTACCTGCCCCGGTCTGCATATTAAGGCCTTTACGGCGGTGGAAATCATTGACCTGGCCCATAAGTGCGGCCAGTCGGTAGAAAAAACGCTGACCATACTGATGTATCTGGGTTTGGGGTCACTGCCCGGCGGCGGTGCGGAGATACTATGCGATAAGTATTTCAAAAGTGTATGTTCCCGTAAGCCAGGCCCAGCACTATGGTTGGAGGTGCACGCCACGGCCCATCGGCTGGGACTGATGACCAATGCCACTATGCTCTACGGCTATCGGGAAACATTGGCTGATCGGGTCAATCATCTGCTGAAATTACGAGCCTTGCAGGATCATTCACTAAAGCACTATCGAGGGCGCTTTCAGTGTTTTGTACCCCTGCCTTTTTTGCCGCCGGGCGGAAGTGGCAACGACCATAAAACCAATGCTCTGAATGACTTGAGGAATATCGCGGTGGCGCGATTGATGTTGGACAATTTCGATCACATCAAGGCGTTTTGGCCGATGCTGGGGGTAAAACTGGCTCAAGTGGCGCTTTGTTTCGGAGCGAACGATCTCGACGGCACCGTCCAGCAATATCACATTGTCGAAAAAAGCTCTTCCGCCGATAATGTCACCAAAAGCCTTTCAGCCGAGGGTCTTCAGGCCCTTATTGGGGAAGCGGACCGAATACCGGTCAGGCGGAATGGCCGTTACCAAAGTCTGCAGGAATGACATCAACGGCAAGTAAATGGGTAATAAATTGCCCATTTCGTTTTTATTCGTCTGGAGTAATAAAAAAATGAACCGCTTCCGCAAAGAAACGGTTCATTCAGCATCGTACTATAAGTTCAGATCGTCGATAGAATCTACTTGTTACTGTCAGAGTCTTCGAGCATTTTCCGCAAATAAGAATTTTCCCGTCGGGTAGCTTCAAGATCAAAGAGCAAATACTTTATACTCAACCTGAGATAATCCAAAGAATCCTGCAAAGAAGAGACACTCTTCTTTAGCTCAACATGGTGTTGTTTGGTCTGCTCGGCCAACAACTCCAATTTCTTCCTTTGAGAAGCAGGAAGAGTTCCAATTTCTTTGACAAGTTCACTTAGTTTTTTGTGGAATGTCGCTTCGTCCATTGCATTGCTCCCAGGCATCGCTGCTAAAAGGGTATGATTCTGTTATTGACCTCATCTGAAGCCTACAAATTACACAACAGGTTTGTACACTTGCTGGGTCGCAAATATTGTGCCGCGTGAGGTCCTGTGATGCACACACTCCTAACTATGTAAAAATAAAGCGTTTACAACCAAAACTCTCTGGATGGTCCAGTAATGTTACGCGATGGTCTGTAACGATTGTTGCCTGAAACGGACATCCGGCAAACCGGCAGGCCGTCAGATCGGATGTAATTGCTTTGTAGGCGGCTCGTTACAGCCCTCGTTGTCTTTGCAACACAGACAACTTCAAATCAACGTTTCTGTCTGTTCGGCGGGACAGACAACAATCCGATTATTCCGATTGAATCGTTTTTTTCAATTGTCTGCACTATAGTAATTATATAACATATTTTGTCACTCGGCGGGCTAATAAAAACCTTTTTCAAAAAATTCTTATAGCATGATTGACAAATATGTTTCAGGTGCTATATTATCGGACATGGCTGATGTGTTAAAGAAGATATTGGCAGTAAAGAAGGTGGAGATAGCAGAGGCCAAAGAAAAAATTCCCCTGGCAAAGGTGCATGAGAGAGTGAGAGACATGCCTAAGTGTCGAAATTTTTATGGGGCTTTAACCAGGGAAAATCCTCGTGGTATCAATGTCATCGCGGAGATCAAACGCGCTTCGCCATCGGCCGGGCTGATCCGCCGGGATTTCGATCCGGTGGATCTGGCATGTACTTACGAAGCGTGCGGCGCCGACGCTATCAGCGTTCTGACTGATAAGCAATTTTTTCAGGGACAGCTTGAATATATTTCGCAGATCAGCCAGGTTGTTTCTCTGCCGATTTTGCGAAAGGATTTTATCATAGATCCTTATCAAATATATGAGGCTCGTGCTGCCGGAGCCGACGCGGTTTTGCTGATAGCTGAGGTCCTCAAACCGGCTGCTTTGATGGATTTGATGATATTGGCTAATTCTCTGACCTTAACGGTGTTGTTGGAAGTACATGGATTGGATTCTCTTCTGCAGGTCCGTAGTATGGTTGGTTTTCCGCAGTCCGGTTATAGTTTGCTTGGCATAAACAACCGTAATCTCAAGACCATGGAGGTTGACCTGGGTAATTCATTGCGAATGAGAGAATTCGTTGACAGCCGGCAACCTTTGATCAGTGAAAGCGGCATCAAACAAAGATGTGATGTTGAACGGTTGACCGAAGCCGGTTTTTGTGGTGTGCTCATCGGTGAAACTTTGATGGCCAGTGATGATATTGCCGCCAGGTTTACCGATCTTTTTGGCCCAACAACCAGACAAGGGCCGAAGCCGAATTGAGGTTATGTGAAAATTTGTAGTGAGGTAAATAATACATTGTGGCCATTTCGCGCACAATCTTGTTCATAAGAGACCAAGGGAATGAGGATGGCAATTTTAGATTAAAGGAGTAATAAAATGAGTGCGGTGTGTAATGTGTTTTCATGTTCTCATTGCGGCAGGGAATTGAGCAGTCTGCCTCAGTACAACGGTATGCTTATGGCGTGTCCATACTGCCGGAACATGTTTATTATGCAGGGAGCTTACGTACCAACCGATGTGGTTTGCGAAGTACCCGCGGCAGCATCAGCGTTTGCCTCCGGGTCGGTGGAGGGAGCCTTGGCCACCGATCAGAGCGGTGAGGCTTTTGCCTATATTCTGCCACCACCCTGCCGGCCCAGCGGCCTTACTATTATCGCCACTGTCGGGCTTATCTTCAGCGGTATAGCAATGCTGCTGGCAATTTTCGGCGGGCTGAACGAAGCGTCAATTATTTATGGATTGTCCAAAACACCGCAAAATGGTTCTATGCAGATACTGATTTATTTTATAATCGCTTTTCTGTTAATGCTTTGCTTCGTACAGATTTCGGTGGGACTGCTGAGAAGATGGAAGAAGGCCCGCGGTTCGTTCTTTGTTCTGGCAATGTTGATTATGCTTTTGGAGATAGCGAAGATCGCCGTTTTGATATACACCAGGCATTTCCAATTTGACTATCGTATCGATCTTTTCAAGGCGGCAGGGCTGACCTACCTGGTAATAGGTGTTTTGTATCTTCAGCGCAGGCAAATCAAGCTTTGGTTTGATTAAACGATTTTGTCCAGAGCGGCTTTCAGATCCTTCTTGGAAGACATACCAACCATTGTTTTTGTTGCCTGGCCGTTACGAAACAGAATTATCGTAGGGATAGCGCTGATACCGAATTTGACCGCCGTATTGTGATTGTTGTCGGTGTCCAGTTTGCCGACCTTAACTTTGCCTTCGTACTCCTGGGCCAATTCTTTGATGGTTGGAGCCAACATTCGGCATGGAGCGCACCATTGTGCCCAAAAATCGACTAACACCGGCAATGTACTATTGACTACTTCTGTCTCAAAGTTTGCATCGGTAATTTCCACCACGTTTTTATCCATGACCCGAACTCCTTCCACAAAAAGCATTATGACTTTATCATTCTATGCGCCTGACTTGTTTTTGTCAAACACAATAAACGCAAAAAAACCCGGCAGCAGTTGTTTTTTTGTGCCGCAGCCCAACCGGCAATTTTGTCTGTTTTTGTGCCGGCGGATTATTTCGTTTCGACAATCATTGCCAGTTCCACTGCTGCGTTGAGCGGCAGTTCGGCCACGCCGATAGCTGTGCGTGCGTGCTGACCGGCCGGGCCGAACACTTTATGCAGCAGTTGTGAGGCGCCGTTGGCTACCTGAGCCTGCTCGATAAAACCCGCGGCACTATTGACGAACACCTCCAGACGTACAATTTGACTGATTTCTTCCAGCGATCCGAGCTGCTTTTTTATTGCCGCCAGAGCATTGATGGCACAGAGCCGGGCGGCATCCTGGGCATGGCTGAGGCTGATTTCCTGACCCACTTTTCCCGCAATCAGGATTTTGCCGTCTCTGGATGGCAACTGTCCCGATACGAACAGTAATTTACCGCTCTGAACCGTCAGGATATAGGCCCCCACCGATGGAGCGACACTTGGCAGGGTAATTCCAAGATCATAAAGCTTTTGCTCGATACTCATTTTTGTCACCTATGTAAAGCAACCCAGTTACTCAGGGATTGGGTGTTGGTCAACATGATCGGATTGTCGTTTATCCTTGGTGATTTTACTGGGCAAATCGTCGATATCCGCCGAGACCGCATGTGCCACGGCTATTTCCGCCGACTCGTCGGTCAAGGCAAAAATATAAATAGGTCCGAAGCTCTTTTCCTGTTCGATACGAATGAGTCTCTGACGGACCAGCTCCAGCAAGGCCAGAAACATTCCTATCATTTCGACGCAATTTTTGCAGTTCCGAAAGATTTCTTCGAACCTCAAAGTTTTTTCCTGCTGAGCCCGGTAAAGAATCTCAGTTTCATAGATATCGATCGGAGTTTCGTCGTGGACAACATCATGGGTGTCTTTTCCTGCCAGAGTGGCTTTCATCAGCCGATTGAAGGCATCGAACAGATCCCATATCTGCAACTGGTCCATATCCAGTTCCTGCTCTTGCCTGATCTGATCGCGGAGGCGCTGGAGATCTACCAGCGAACGAGGGAATCGATCTGCCTGCTGCTCGGCTGATTCCGCCAAATCTCCAGCGATATCTTTGAATTTTTTGTATTCCAGTAGTTGACGGACCAGTTCCAGCCGAGGATCGCCCAGATCATCTTCCTGACCGTCCTGCCGCTCGTCCCGCGGCAGCAACATTGCCGATTTGATTTCCATCAGCGTCGCTGCCATCACCAAAAAATCACCCGCCTGTTCAAGATTAAGCGATTTTATCAGTTCTACGTATCGAAGAAACTGTTCGGTGACGGTGGCGATGGGTATATCGTAAATGTCGATCTCATCACGACGAATAAGATAAAGCAACAGGTCCAATGGACCGTTGTATATCTCAAGATTTACACGATAATCTGCCATTTTACGATACTACCGACAAAACATGGTTACAACTTGCTTTTGGTTATACCAGTGGCGCTGCGGACCTGTTCCATCAGTTCCTGGGCAACCGCCCGGGCCTTTTTACCGCCCTCGCGAAGGACGTCATGGACGTAATCGTCATCCCTAGCCAACTGGTCATAACGATGCCGAAACGGATCGAGCAACTCGTTTATTAATTCCACCAGGCGTTTTTTGGCTTCGCCATAACCCATCGGCCCCTGACAGTAACGCTGCCGCCATTGCTGGGTTTCTTCCTGTGAAGCGACCAGCGAGAGCAGGGCAAAAATGGTACATTTATCCGGATCTTTGGGGTCCTCTATCGGAGTCGAATCGGTCACGATACGCATGATTTTCTTTTTGGTTTGGCTTGCCGGCTCGAACAATTCCAGAGTGTTGTCGTAACTTTTACTCATCTTCTGCCCGTCCAGTCCCGGTACTACGGCTGCCGAGCTAAGAATATAAGCCTCGGGTATGGTCAAAACTTCACCGTAAATATTGTTGAATTTGATGGCAATATCACGGGTAACTTCCACGTGCTGTTTCTGGTCCTGGCCGACTGGGACCAGATGACTGTGGTAGATAAGGATGTCCGCCGCCTGCAGAACCGGATAGCAAAACAGGCCATGATTGGGCGCCAGACCCTGTTCGACTTTGTCTTTGTAGCTGACGCATCTTTGCAGCAGCCCCATCGGCGTAACGCATGAAAGGAGCCAGGCCAGCTCGCACACCTCCGGCACATCCGATTGACGGAAAAATACCGATTTATCCGGATCGATACCGACCGCCAGGTAACCGCGAGCGACTTGGGCAGTGTATTCCTGCAGTTCATCAGCGTCCTGGACGCTGGTCATGGCATGATAATTCGCGATGAAATAGAAGCACTCGTGCCCCTGGCCTTGCAGTTCCAGATACTGGCGCATCGCCCCAAAATAATTACCGATATGTAGGTTACCCGATGGTTGAATCCCTGATAATACTCGCATTTGGCCAAATTCCTGCCGATAAACTCAATCGTTATGAGTTATAGTTACACCTTTAATGTCACCAAGCGGACCTCAGAATACCGCCTTGGCAAGCCATTGTCAAGGCCGCAATACGAGGGAAATAACCGAGTAGAAAACCCTTTTTTCCCCCCCCCCCCGTTCCCCAAGGTCGGCAAAAACACTAGGGCATGAAACCTGTTCGATAGACCTATTCTTTGATGTTTTTGCCGACGGCCGATTGGACGAATTTTTCGACCTCGCCAGCCAGGTCCGAGATGTTGGACAGTTCGAAATCTTCATAATGGCCGGGTTCAAATTCGCCCTGCATGTTTTTGGCAAAGAGGCGTACGCGGATTATCGATATGGCATCCGGCCCGCTGAGTCCTCCACGGGAGTGCTCGGTAAGTTCCACCCGCGATTCCTCACTGATAAAGACCAGCGATTTGCCGGTAAAAATCGCGGTGGGAAAATAGTCTCTTAATATCTTCAATCGTTCAGTCATGTTCTCAAAGATAGCAATATGGCTGCGTTTTGGCAAGGATGTTTGTTTTGTTCGGACAGATAGCTTTTTAACCCGCTGAATAATCGTGTCAGGCCAGCGTTGCGACCAATTCCCGCACACTCTGGAAGTTATGACGGATAAGATACTGCTTTATGCCTTGAACGATTTGTGCCAAACAGCCAGGATTCACCATGGCCGCCGTACCGACGGCAACGGCCGAGGCACCGGCTATAATGAACTCCAGTGCGTCCTCGGCACAACTGATCCCACCCATGCCGATGATGGGCACCGCTGCGTCACGAGCCACTTCCTGATAAACCCGATGGACTAGATGTACAGCCATGGGCTTGATAGCAGGCCCACTCAACCCGCCGGTACGATTGCCCAGAATGGGTTTTCTGCTGTTCGTATCGATAGCCATGCCGAGAAACGTATTAATCAGGCTCAATACGTCCGCCCCGGCCTCGACCGCGGCCCGGGCTATGACGGTAATGTTCGTGACGTTAGGGGTCAATTTGACGATGAGCAGAGTCGTTGGGCAATGTTCGCGAACGGCTGAAACCAGTTCATGCACCATCCGCGGATCGGTTCCAAAGGTCAGCCCACCCTGTTCGACATTCGGACAGCTTATATTAAGTTCCAGTCCGCTAATCCGGCTTAACTGGCTCAATCGCCGCGAAACCGTTACGTATTCATCGATGGTCTTGCCGGCCACGTTGACAAACACCGGTATCGGCATTTTCTCCAGCAGCGGCACTTTTTCTTCACAGAATCGCTCCAGCCCCACGTTCGCCAGTCCGATGGCATTGAGCATACCGCCGGCGGTTTCCACGGTACGCTGGGGCGGATTGCCCAAACGCGGCTGCTCGGTAATGCTCTTGGTAATGAAACCACCCAACTGTGAGATGTCCACGAAGTCATTCAATTCCCAGGCATAACCGCACGTACCGGAAGCGGTCATCACAGGATTGGCCAAACGGACCGTTCCCAACATAACCGACAAGTCGGGTTCTGATTTTTTATTTTGGTCGTTCACTTCTTTTTTGTCCGCACTACAATTATTGGTTGCTGTTGGTCTATTCCCAAATTATGGTCTTGGCGTCGAAAACCGGGCCATTAGTGCAAACCAGCTTATATTGCTTTTTATCATCGACGCTTTCGGAGGATGCCGACCGCCTGTCCCGCACCGCCACCACGCAGGACTGACAAATGCCGATCCCGCAAGCCATGTACGCTTCCATGCACACCTGGCAGTCCATATTTCGCCGCTGGGCCAACTGGGCTATCGCTTTGAGCATCCCCTTCGGTCCGCAGGCATAAAGCTGAGCCTGGTCCCACCCGCTTTGGCTGTCAAGAAAATTGTCCAGCGCCCCTACCACAGTACCGTGAAATCCCAAACTTCCATCATCGGTGGCGATGATGCAGCCGGTATTGCTACGCTTGAATTGTTCCAGAACAGGTTGGCTCCTGAGCGGTTGTTTTGAAGGCGATATTACGGAATCGACAATTTCCTCGAAATGGCTTTTGGTACGTCCGCCGGCAATTGCTGTGACCTTCCTAAATTGCGACTGAGCCAACTTATCGGCCAGAAAAAACATGGGTGGCAGGCCCACTCCGCCGCCGATCAGAATGGCAGGTTTCTGAGAGTCTTTGGGAATGGTAAAACCGTTACCCAATGGCCCCAGAAGATTTACCATATCGCCTACAGAACGCTGGGCCAGCCATTTGGTACCCGGCCCACGAACCTGATATATTATTTCCAGTCTTATGGCTTGATCTTTACCGCTGATTCCGGCTATGCTCAGCGGGCGGCGCAGCAATGGCCCGGACGAGCGAACCTCTTCCAGTGACCGACAGGCTAATTGAACGAATTGCCCGGCTTTGGCGCCGGCAAAAACGCCCCCGCCCCGGCCAACCAATTCCAACAGAAGATACCTGTATTCGCTACCAAATGGCCGCTGCGCGACGACTGTAGCGGTAAATTCACCGCGTTGGGGAGCGTTGGCTGTGCTGTTTTTGCTGTTGGTGGCCATTAATCCATATCTTAGCTTTAGTCGCAGGTATGGCAAGACCGGCGCAAAAAAAAACTTCCGGGACAGAGCAAACCGCCCCGGAAATTCGCCACGGCTAAATTCCAACCAGATTGCCACCGCAACCTGATCTAAAGCCGCTGATCCGATATCTCTATACGGAGCTACTTCTTCTCCCCTTCGTATGGAGTATAGCAGGCCAAACAAAGCCTGTCAACGAAGCTGCGACAATTTCGCTTGGGAAACAGAGGAAAAATGACATAACCAATTGTCATACAATCAGTTAGCATTTGTTGCGATTGTTAGTCGAATCCACCTCAGACTCAACTTTCCGATTTTTCATCTTTATTCATTTTTTCTGGTTGCGACAAAACCGCAACCGGCTCAACACCGACATAATCGTAGTAGGAACGGTATGCCTTCTCGAAATAGCCACCCTTGCGGGCGTGAACCGCATTGAGAATTACTCCCAACAGACGTACCCTCTCACCGCCTCTCTTAAGCTCCATAATCATTCGCTGGCTCATTCCCCGCGATGATTGCTTCGCATGCACTACCGCTATCGTACCGTCAACCAACCCGGCAAGGATACGGGAATCGATAACCACCAGCGACGGGGGACCGTCAATAATTATGTGATCATAAGAATCTGCATGGCTCTCGAGAAAATCTCTCATCCTCTGACCGCCAAGTAAATCTGCCGGATTGGGAGGTAATGGCCCACTGTCGATCAAATCCAAACCTTCCAGACCACTGGGCCGAATTATATCTTTTATCGCTACCTGTCCCACCAGAACATTACTTAACCCTTTCGCCGGTGTTTCTGCAGGGAACAGACGCTTCAACGCCGGACGACGGAAGTTTGCATCTACCAGCAAAACGCGTTTACCTTCCGCTGCCAGAGTAATGCTCAGGTTCACCGCTGTGGTCGTCTTACCGCAACCGGCAGAGCTGCTGGTTATCAACAGTGTCTTTAGCTCACTTACCGGAGCACAGAAGAACAAATTCGTCCTGACTTGGCGGTAAAACTCGCTCATCAGGGCATGAGGATGACTCATGGTGATCTTCTCCACACACACTTCCTCTTTCTCTTCCCCTTCTTCCTCTTCCTCCTCCTCCTCTTCTTCATAAACCGGAATCATCCCCAGCAGTGGGACATTCAGATAACGCATGACATCACTGGGCTGCTTGACCGAATCGTCCATAAATTCCAGCAAAAACGCCAGGCCCACTGACACCAGCAACCCCAAAACTATCCCCGACGGCAGGAATACTGCCAGCTTTGGGAAGCTGATCCGTAGAGGCACATCCCCTACCATTGCAATTTCCACCGTCACCAGACCCGGATCTTTTAATTTAACCTTATCCCCACTGATCGTTCGTTCGAATTCCTCCATGCGTGCTTTAAGAAGTTTTATTTCCTCCTCTGTTCTACGATAAGTTATCTTTTTCTGACTCAGATCGAGTAGCTTAGCGTTAACTTCGTCGTACTGTCCACCTATCGACTTCAACTCTTCCATCTGGGAAATCACCTGAGTTTCAATACTCTTCATCTCCTGACTGCTGTACTGCTCACGCAGTTGCATTTCCATTTCATTCAACTGTGTTTCAATAATCTGAATGACACTTTCAATATCCTTTATCTGACGATGGTCCGGTCCCAGCCTTTTTATAAGCATGCCGCGAGTCTGAATCGCACGAGCCAACTGATCTTTATATCCCATTACCATACGATCCTGCCGAATCGCCGCCTGCACATTTATGGAAATGCCCTGCGCAGACTGCTGCTGCCCTACTAATTGCATACGATATATCTGCAACGACCGGATCGATGCCTCCAGGGCCAACTGCTCCTCCCGCAACAACTCCGCCTCCCGACCAACTATCGTTTGCCCATCTTCCTGCCATCCCGCCACCTGCGATTCCGTGCTCATCTCGAGCAACTGCCCCTCCAGCCGTTTTATCTGCGTCTCTACCTCATTACGTTGACTGGTCAGTGAATTCAGACCCTCATACAAACTCGCCGTGGCTAAGTCCTTCTGATTAGAAACATGCTGTCTGAGAGCCGCATCTATTATGACCTTTGCCTCCTGCGGGTTGGTCATGCTCATACTGATCTTTAAGTATTCTGTATCACGTAACGCAGAAGCTGAAAACCCGTCTCTCATATCTTCCAGACGTTTGACCTCATCAAATTTTCGGTCCTGCCACCATTGTGTGTTCATCACCTCTGTTCGCTGGAGTAGCTCGCCCAAAAACGCCTCGCTCTGCATAACTGCGGCATTACTGGCCGCGGCCATCGCAATTATTTCTTTGCGTGGCAGTACTGTTCCGCTCCCAAATATGCTCGCTTCGGTAGGCATCTTACAACGCATAAAACCGACCGAAGTGTACTCCGGACTATATCGTTTAAAAAGATAAAACAGCACTATACTGCTTATGGTAAAAAAGGTAGTGATGATAATTATCAACCACATCCGGCGTCGAAGTAAGCCCACCACATCTTTTAGTTTAAGCCCCTCTTGTCCCTGGCTCGCCGATGCGGCAAAAGGAATCTTCGCTTGACCTGCCAACCTCTGAACACCTATCGGCAGTGAAACTTGCCTCGTCATTGCTATCGTCCCCACGCCTGAAAAAACAGGTTCCTGTTATAGTACGCTATTACCTGCCCTGTTACCGTCAACAACTCTTGAGGGCATACACCTTCGTCTTAAAATATTTCCTGTCGCCCAGAGCCAAACAGAAAACAGTCTATTCCATTTCTTTTAGTAACTCGTTTATCTTGTTCTGCCAGCTTGCCGATCCCGGCTCAGGGCTATCGGACAACCTTTTCAGCGTTCTGCGTAACCGCTCTTGCGCTTCCGTGATATGGCCTTGCCCCTGTAAGGCCTCTGCCAGGTGGTATTCGTACTCCGGTGGTACGCTATTGTCAGTACGTTGCAACTCCTGGATCGCCTTCAACGACATCAGTTCCGCGTTTTTATAATCCTTTATACGCATCAGGGCCATCGCGTAAGTATCCATGACATCCGTATTCGTCCGATTTTGGGCGTATGCCTTTTTGGCCACCTCAACCGCTTCCTCATCATGGCCTCCAAGCTGCATCAGAGCATACGCCAAATTGTTATTCTGATCGGCGTCTCCAGGTATTTGCTCCACCAAACGTCGATAGACTTCTATCGCCTTGTCCCAGTTACTCATGATCATGTATGCTCGTGCCACTCGTCGGTCGATTATAATCTGAATTCTTCCACCCACTGCTGATCGTCCCGCTAACAACTCAGGTATTGCCTGATCGAATCGACCGTTTTCTTCGTAAATCCCCGCCAGAACCAAATGCAACACTGTCCAATCGGGCTTCTCGATCAGTTTCTGTTTACACCACGAAACCAGATTGGCCGGCCTGCCAACACGTTTGACGTTGGTTACCACCATGTCACTAAGGTCTGGATTGTCCGCTACCATCTCCAAAAGCTTCTCGAACTGATTGAGGGCCTCCTGCTCCTGCCCCAGGAGAAAGGTAGCTTCCGCCTTGTCTAACCGCAACCTGGCGTCTATCTGTCCTTCTTGGAGGTTCTGGTCCGCCAACGTAATCACCGTGGAGAAATATTCCTGGACCTTGGCAATATTCCGCTGAGCCGATGCTGTTTGCCCTTTAGCACGATCTTCCTGCGCTTGGGTCATGTAGTAATTACCCATCACCAGCAGATCGCTCGACATTTCTTGTACAGCTTCCTGTTGTTTTTGTCCGGTTTCCCGACTTATCTCCATTCCCTTTTTCAACATTTCCAGTACCCTGTTGTACTGGCTCACCGCCTGGGAATGCTGCTTCTTTTGTGCGTACTCCCCAGCCTGCTGCAACACCGGCCGGCTTGCCTCAATGTAAAGGCTGGCATTCTTAGGATCAGATTCAATCATATCGGAATAAAACTTATCTAACTCGCTCCAGCGCCCACGACGTTTCAGTTTACTTATCAACCGGTTCCGCAATTTCATATCGTCCGGATATTGACTTAACACTGCTTTCAATTCGCTTATCGCATCATCGTAATATCCCAAACGCCAATACACCTCCGCCAACACATCTCGCCCCAAAACGCTTCCACTCGGTTCTATATTACGTAGCTGTTTAAGTGTCTCCATCGCTTTTTGGAGATGCTCTTCAGTATCCTGATAAAAAAGAGCCATGCCTTTCAACAAATATGCGTAGCTTTTTTTGGGATCTTTGGCGATTATTTGGTCTGTGTATGCCACCGCCTCCACATAGTTAGTTTTACGCATCGCCAGGTTAGCCGCCAAAAACGGCGTGTTCATGGAATCCGGATAACTCTTGCGCATTTGCTCCAACAATAATTCTGCCTCGTCATCACGGCCCGCTTTCAACAGTATTTCTATGTGTTGGCCCATCAGATATTCGCTGTCCTCGTCTCTGCGCAATTGCTTGGCTATATCGATTGCATCTTCATATCGCTCCATCTCAACGTAAAGATTCATCACCATAACCCCCGCCGTCCGATGGTCTGGATTCTCTTTCAGAATCTCTACCAATAACAAACCTGCCTGGTTGTACTTATGCTGCCGTCGGTACAGGTCACTTAGACTCATCATCGCTTCGTGTTTGTCCGGGCCGGTGCTGTTGGCAATCATATCCTGAAGCAGTTTTTCGCCCTCACCACCGCGACCTGTCTTACGCAGAAACACTCCATAATCGTCCGCCAAAGCTGCCGACTTGGGGTTCTGTTTCATTGCCTCCAGATAAACCTGCTCCGCCTGTTTTAGCAGTTGCGATTTTCGGTTCGTATCATCAACCTGTTCCGAGTACTCCATAAACACTTTGGCCCGCATTATCCAATAGTCAACGTTCTGCGGCTCCTGTTTCACCAATAACTCGCATATCTGCACGGCGGATTGATGCATCGAATCCAAATTCTCCTGGTAACTGTTTTTGACTTCCTTCGCCAAACCAGGCTGGCGAATCTGATCGCTCAAGTACCCCATTTCCAATGAATTGTAAACTACGAATAAACTCTTTATCCACGCATCATCAGGAACCACCTTCATCGCTCTCCTGACAATTAAAAATGCGTTTCCGGACTGCTCGCGGCTCAGTTGCCTCAGACCAATTTCTACATTCTTGCTGTGCGACATTCTCACTAGCAACTTGTTCGCCGCCCCGCTATTATAATCTTGTGCAACGGCCGTTTGGGCCTGGACGATAGCCTCGTCTGCACGTTTCAATTGCCAATATGCACTGGCCAGCAGCAAATGTCCTTCTATTGATATTGGCCTCTGAGCCAGGAAATTTTCCAGACGGCCTATCGCCTTGCTCCATTCTCCCTGTGCCGACTGCAAATGAGCATCATAAAACAAACCGTCAACAGCGATTAACTCACCCATTTTCCCCACCACTCTTTCCGCCTCAGGCCAATCTTTCAGATTCACCAATGCCATGAACTTCGCTGCCAATACTCCCACATCGTCAGGTTTAATTCCAGCCGCCTCGGAATAATACTCTTTGGCTTTAACCCAATTCTGACGGAATTTCTCTTCGTCCTGTTCGCTCAATGCCAAAACTTCATAATATTTCCCAAATTCCATGGCACGTTTGAGGGGGTCTTTAATACTGCTACACAACTCAAGCATAATTTCACGCATCCGCTCCGTTGAAATGCTCCCAGGGTCCGGTTCGCTCAACACCTTCTGCCTCATTTTAAGGTCCAAATCATCGGGCAGCGATTTCACCGCAGGTTCCAGCCCTTCCCGGCCTCGCACATAGTACGTCGCATCTTCTTTACCCTTCGCTATACAATAACTATAGAGGGCATCTGCCAGTTTAGTATTATCCGGACTCTTCTGGATCATCTCAGTAAGTCTTTGTACCTGTTCATCAACATTGTCCAACGCACGCACCCGCAGCAGATTCAATTCGTCTGTATCACCTTGCAGCTCGGCCAGCACTTCCTTAGCTTCCTGTTTCTGTCCCAACCGCAAAAGGAGTCTCGCCTTGGTAGTCAAAACTATTTGCCGATAAGCGACTTCCGAACCATATCTCTTCTCGTACCTTCTCACAAATTCCAGTGCGCTTTCTTGACTTGAACGGCCGGGAAGCTCTGAAATGATTTTCATGTATTCCACATAGTCACGGGCCGGACGCGGCATCCGCATCATAAACACTTCCGAGGCATATCGAACCGCCAGAGTTCGGTATTGGGTATCTCGCAAAGCCTCAAACAGTTTCCATTTCACCTGCCTGACCGTAACTTCCGTGGTCGCGTCAATCCCGAACTGTTGATCCGCCTCATAGAGATATTTAATCCCTTCGTCCTTCCTGTCCTCTGCCAGGGCAATGGTACCTAGAACCGCTTTTGCCCAGCGATCATCCGCGCCAACTTTTTCACACAGTTCCCTGGAAAACTTATTAGCTATCTCCAGATATTGTGTCTTTTTCTGCTGATCTTCAGTCCTTTCAGACAGGACTGCGCAAATATCTACCGTCAACGGAATAATCATACGAAAACGGGTATAAGCCGTCAGTGCCTGTTTGACGCCTTCGTCAATCTCTGTGGCTCCCGGCATATACAAAGCACGCCGTAATAGCTTAAAGGCGGTCAACAAATCCTCGTCCGGAGATTCGGCATACTCCGACCGCAAATGATACTTTGACGCTAAAGAAACATACCAACCAACTTCTGCATCGTCACACTTCAGCGATTTTTCATATAATTCGATTATCGGGTCCAACTCCGTGATATCTCTCAAATGTAATTGCTTCAGCTTTGCCTTGGTGACATACAACAGCCCCTTATCGGGGAAACGTTCGATCCACTCGTCCAACGGTGCTTCGATTTCTACGAAATAGGTATCTCCCTCGGCGATCAGTTTTTCTTTTTGAGCTTCGTCCTCGGCAGCATCCGCCAGGTCGTATTTCTCCGCAGCCTTCTTACGAGCATTACCCAACAGCCATAGCTCGTAGTAATTAAGATATACTTCCAGATCATCAGGGTTCTTCTCCATCGCCAGACGCAGATGCTCTTCAGCTAATGCCCGCAATCTTTCCTGCTCCTCCGACCCATCTTCACTCTTTTGCGCATCCGTTATGGCAAGCATTGCCAGCAAATGACGAACTCTGATGTTCGCATCATCCAACTCAAGGGCCTTCGCAATCGTCTCATCCACTGTGGCCCGAGCCTCTACCGTCTCTGCACCCTCCAACAACAACAAGGCGTGCGCCTTGAGTATATAACCGTAAACATCATCCGGCTTCAATTGGATTAACCCGGGAGGATCCTCAGAATCCACCTGCTCCAGAACTAACGTCCAGAAGCTGCTTCCTCCACCATACTGAGCCCTGCCATAATAATATTCCGCAACTTTACGCTTAGCCTCGTAACGCTCTTCTTGCGTCAAGTCCATCTTCAACAGTGTCTGACCATACCCCAGAGATTTCTCCAACTCATTCCTGTCCCAATAAAAATTCATCAAATATTTATATATATCTTTTCGCAACGCATGCTGACGCTGTGCATACTTGACGGCCGATCCTAATACTTGACGAACTTCATCCGATTTCTCTTTCAGCTCCCCTTCTCTTAATTCCTGCAATCGGTTATAAGCCTCCTCAGGATCTTCCAATTGGGCAACTTCGGCTTCATTCGCCGCCTCAATTTCCTCCAACTCCGCCAGCAACTCTTTACCCCTCTCGAACAACTTTACCGGATCCCGGCCCAACAGGGAGTGAATGAACCCTGGCAAAAACGGTCTCCTCGAATCCACCACCACCAGCCCAAGCAGAAATACCGGTGTACCGATCAACAGAAGGATAGTTATCAGTTTTTTGTTCAAACGTTTTTTACGTTTGCTAAGACTCTTAGCCATATCTTAATCTCCTGGTTATCTCACCATAAACAATTATGGGTATTGTTAGTTTTTGCCAGCTCCTGAAAAACTAATCTTTGACGCTGACGTCTTCTTTACTTTAATTATTTTCTTCCGGAGGCCATTTAGGCCAGTGCTCCTCAACCAAAACCGGTACCACCCTCCGAGACAAATCCTCCGTCGCCTTGACAGTCTCGGCCACCGTCAACTCTCCGCCTTCGTGAAAAACCATCTCCACCTTGCTGAAATAAGCATACTTGTTAACCGGATTCCTTAAACGCATCCGCAACAGATTGCGATCAGACTCATAACCGCCGTTTACGCTGAAAAAATATGCTACCTTTACCTTTCGGCCGTCACTGGAGGATATATCTAATATCCGTAGCGGTATGGTCTCCTGCTTCCCTTCGCTGTTTATCACGTGAATCTTCTCTTTACTCTTCTTATTTACTACACCGCCGCCCCCGGTATAACACACTTCCGGCACATGCGGCACCTGACCCGGATCACCGGTATAATATGTGACAAACAACATTACATGACGGGCCGGGTCATCCTCGGCCAACTGAGAATTTAACAGCATCCACTGAATATAATCTTCGGTGCCCAACTCTGCCAAAACATCTTTGTCTTCGATTTTTATCTTACTCTTTGAGCCCTCGCTCAAACGGTATGGGGCTAACTTGTTCACGTCGAGTTCATCCAGCGACTTCTGCAGTGCCAACGGGAACTTGATTAAATGCACGCCCAGCCAATTAGTAGTCGCCCGCAATCCGCCCGCGCCGATCGCCAAAAACAAAAAACATATCACAAATGACCGATCATGCAACAATCGCTTCAATGGCTGTATTACATATTTATCCATGCCAACCGCCTGTCACATTCTTGCATCGTTCAACCCTTGACTACCAGAACATCCTTGCTTTTTTTCTCATCCACATACACATTACTCATAATCCACGCCAGCCCGCCATATAGCCCAAACGCCACTATCAACATTACCATGCCCATCACCGTATGCAGTGTCCCACGAGCGTATTCGGGACCAATATAAATGTGTACCACTCCGGTAAAAAGAACACGCAGCATATTACAAAAAATCGCTATCGGCACGGTACTTAACAAAAGAACTAACCGGTGTATCGTCGGCCGATATTCCAGGTATGCCATCGCTACACCCAACGCCACAAATATCCTCAGTAGCCGCATACCGCTACACGCCTCGGCTACGTTCAAATCAAACCTTTCGCCATAATGTGTTCCGTGGATCAGAACGTTGGCCGAACTGCACTCGACCCCGGGAAACAGGTTCAATATATCCGCCGCCACGGCAGAGGCTGTTATACGCATCGGTATCGTTATCTGCTCATGCAGACGATCCGGCAGCTTGATCGCGAATATCAGAAACACCACCGGAAGCCACACCCGACGTACTATCGGCCAGCCACCCATAAACAAAACTATACCGCCTATCATCGCTATCATCATTACGGGCCGGCTATAACCGATTTTCGCATAAATGCTCCATAAATATCCCAACAAACTCAGTAACATGATCAGCAGACCAAAGTAAGAGCTTTTGCCCCGCGTCTTACGCAGCCGATCACGCTCCTGATAAATAAAATACAAACTGAAAGCCGGTATCAACATCCCATGCGATTCATTCGCCGTCCCCCAGCTTTTCACCAGCACAGTCAATTCAGATCGAAACAACAGCACGAACAATATCCCCAATATCGCCACTTTCCAAACACGGTCCACAAGCGGAACCACTTCCGTCAAAACCGGGGGATCCGATAATGATGTAACCGTAATGCCTTGGCTGGACGTCCTTTTCCCTGGGCTATTGTTATTCGAATCAGAATTTTTCACTATATGTTTACATTATAAATTGTGTTTTGCCTGTATTTGTAATTATTCAGCTATTTGACGCCGGCGTTTTGTTTACGACAAACTCCGTTATGATCCTCGCGTTCTCTACTATCGGCCAAAGTCCTTATCTGCCAGGTTCCGATCATAAACAAATCCGAATCCGTACGTACTCCGGAAACTATTCCGCACCACCGCCACAAAACGAGAGACCGGATGCGAGCCTATATTGATTAGATCGTGGGACTTGACAAAGTAGTCCGGCTGCGTCCCTTCCAGCAGCTTCCGCAGATCCACTCGAACTGTTACTTCCTTGTCTCTGCCTGTTCGTCGAGTTATATCGCACCGCTCAGGGCTGGCCAACTGCGATAACCCACCAGCAGCATAAATCGCCTCTTTCAGCGTCATACGATCCTGCAACGCGTAAGGACCGGGACGGGCCACTTGGCCGGCAAGAGTGAACATGCCTATCTGATTATATTGAACGCGAATATAATCGCCCGGACGAACTATAATGTTTTGTGTCTTGTCTCCGTTTTGTAACGCTTTGAGGTCGATACGGATTACTTCCTGGTATTGACCGGCCTGACCCACCTGTGCCAAACTCCCTTTACGCATCGGCTTGCTTGGTTCAGACGGTTGTACAGGTTGCTTCTGGCTCGTCACATCACGAGGTCTTTCAATTGCCTCCGGCGGTATCGGCGCCGTTTCTAATCCATCTCCCGAAGGTACCAGGCGAAACCTGCCACCCTCCCGTACCACCTTTAATGGCTTGATCTGTCCGGATTCTTCCGCGTCAACCTGCTGAGAATGTGACTCCGCCGCAATATCTGCGGGTAATTGTTCTTCAACCGCCATACGGAAAGTATTATTTGTCTCTGCGTTCGCTTCATAACTTACCGGCCCGTAGTCTGACATTTCTACTGAGGATGACATCAACGACATCGGTTTAATGCTCTCCAGCAGACTTTTTCGTTCTTCTTCAGGAGTCAACTGATCCTGTTCGGTTGCAGGGGCTTGTTTTTCGGGTTCTTTCGGCTGCTCAGGCAGTTGCGGTTCCAGCAATGATTCCAACAGTTCCGCATCTTCTTCCGCCGCCGCTGGTGTCTCTTGTCTTTCCACCACTGGAGGCGATATTTCTTCTTCCATCGGCGGTGTCGGTATTCCTTCAGGGACTACCTCCGGCACTGGCAATCTCTCTGGCTGACCGGCAGGGCTTTCTATTGGTCCTTTCTTCGACGGCAACATTGGCGCCGGCGGCAGTTTTCCACTTGTCTGCTCGTCACGGTAAAAGCCGCTGCTGTCGAGACTTCTCGACTCAGATGCCTCTTTATCCTCACCTTCGACGGTTCGCATCACATAGGCAAAATCCACCCCCATCTGCGCAAGCCCGCCCGCCTGAGCCAAAGCCTCCAGGATACGAAAATTAGGCTGCGACAAAGGATAACGGCTTGGAGTTCTTATTGCCCCGTCTATAGAGAACATCTTTCCTGTTGGTAGAAGTACTACAACAGTCACCGTCGGGTTCTTGATTATCAATGGATCTAATATGCCCTCAATATCCTCGGTCAACTCTTGTTCAGTCCGGCCTGTTGCCCGCAGTGTGCCTATCTCCGGTATAGTAATCCGACCCGTTTCTGAAACCAACAAACGATCCGCCCATGACTGACCAGACTGGAACAAATCGAGAATCGCGATCATGACCACATCACCGGAACGAATGACATACTCCGTCTCATCAGGCATCAGATCTTTGGGTTCCGGATCGCGAGCCCCAGAAAACTGTTCCGGGTCCTCATCCACCACCCCAAGATTACCCAATATAATATTGGTCCGCGGGGTGGCTCGAAAACGCCCCATTACCGACGGATCGAAGCAACCTGTAAGAAACACAAACATGCCCGCCAGGCAAAATATCAATGCCGGATATGCTATAACTTTCTGTCTCGACTTCACTTGCAAACTCATCCCAACTCCTGAGTCAACAACTACAATCTTCCAATCAGTCAGTCTTTTACAGACAAACACTACAACTCCACCCTCTCATACATACCTTCCGGGTGACCGCCTGGTTCGGCTTAAAATGCCCCCGGCGTCACACTGACAGTTCGGATATCCTTCATAATTATACCATTTTATCGGATTTTACGGTTATATGCTTTATGTTTTGTCTGCGCATAACTTCAAATAAAGCTTATAGTTAGGTTAAGATGATCATGCCAAATAGCACTGGGTTAACCACTATCGAAAAACTACTCTCCAGCAACGCATTTTTCAGTACTGATAAGGCTATCGGCCCAGTTTTGCACATAAATTTTTCTGTATAAAAAAATGACCCTGTTTCACTTGAATTTATTGATTTTACTACTGTAGAAATTGGCATGAGTTTGCCGATAGTTACCCAAGTATATGTAAAATATTATCGGGCTTTGTGCGATTCGCATCCTGTTAATGCGTTTTTCTTGACTTAAACGGATGGGAATTTGTTCTTAACTTACGTTCTCGCATAGAGTTAACATAACACCATCGGCTTTACACAGTAACTTCGTGTGCCGTTGGCACCCGGCCCAGCGGAAGCTGGTAATTTGTATAGAAATTTGTTCTTAACTTACGTTTTCTCATAGAGTTAACATAACGCCATCGGCTTCACACAAGCCGGTCCAGCGGAAGCTGGTAATTTGCAATGACAGGGCCAGTTATGATGAAAATTGTTATAATCGGAGCTGGCGGTCATGGCCGGGTCGTTTTAAGTATCCTGCGGGCCAATCATCAATTTGATGTGGTTGGATTTCTCGATGCCAATCCTGCCCTGCTGCACCAGAACATCGATAACTTACCGATTATCGGAGATTTTTCTTTGGTGGGGCAACTCCGGCAGATGGGCATTGAAGGAGCAATTGTCGCCATTGGCGATAACCGTGTTCGCAAAAACTACGCTGAAAAACTTCAGCAAGCCGACGTCACCCTTGTGAGTGCCATCCATCCATCGGCTACTATCGCTCATAATGGACTGATAGGTAGTAATGTTGTAATTGCCGCAGGCGTAAATGTTTGCGCTCATACTGTCATAGAAGATTCCGTCATTCTCAACACCGGTTGCATCATCGATCACGAATCGACGGTTCACAAAGCCGTTCATATCTGCCCAGGAGTCAAACTGGCCGGTCATGTGACGGTTCAGGAACTGGCCTTTGTCGGCATCGGTGCAATTGTAATACAAGGTATTACCATTGGCCAGTCAGCCGTGGTAGGGGCCGGGGCGGTGGTATTAACGCAAGTGCCTGCCTTTACTACAGTTGTGGGCGTGCCTGCCCGTATTGTCAAGAGTAGCCACCTGCCTCGCACACCCGTCGATGTGTGTATCAGTACTGCTGATCTGGAGCCGGCCCGTTCTTTAGTAAAACGCCCCCAACGACGCCAGCCACCTGCACCAACAACCACTTTGGCAGTTCAAGAAGTGTAACGCCTTATACGACAAGAAGTTATCAACTCTGATTAAGGTGTTGCAAAATTGAGGTCGGGCATAGTTTGAAAAGAAAAAGGGGTTATCCACTTACAACTCAAAGTGACCGAGTCTAACGAATCGTTCAGTTTGAAGGCACGAGGTGGGAGGGAATTTTTCGTTCGTAAGTGCTTATTTTTGGTTCGGCGGGAATGAACGTAACTCTTTATTTTTCGTTGTGGGGAATTTCTGTAAGTGCTTATTTTACGTTGTTGGAATTGATGTAAGTGCTTATTTTTGCGTAACGATTATAACGATTAGGTAAGATAGGTAAGAAAAAAGTGTGAAATTCGGCGAAATTTGGATGAATTCTGATGAAAAGTGATGTGGTTTGGACTATGTTCGCGCTATGTTTGTACCTAGTTTGTACTATGTTTGCACCCACTTTACACTATGTTTGTACTATGTTTTGATGAAAAGTCAACCACCAGGTCGCGAAGATACAAAGGACACTAATGGGTCAAGATAAAAAATGAGAAGGACACG
>CAZICK010000056.1:0-25731 GCA_964537505.1 uncultured Pirellulales bacterium | reverse complement strand
ACCATAACCGGCTTGCCCTGGTACAATACCAGTTCCTCGACACCGTCTTTGGCCCTGCGGACAGCCTCAGCCTCCAGATCGTCGATAGCTTCATCCAAAGCGTCTTTGACAGCTAAGACGTAGTCCGGGTCTGATTTCAGCCAATCATAATGAGTAGTCCGGCCAATTTTTGCTGCCGTTGCCGCTGTACGTACATTGCCGGTTATACGCAGGCAGGACAAAAATATCCGTTTCTTGGACTGCTGACTTTTGCTTTTCTCATCGGTCATCATGCCTACATTATACCTCAAATTCCATGTCCGCCATAACTTTTTGTTTTTCAAAACAGAAGGGCCTGTGCGCGCGTGTTCCTATATTTCCCTCATATTTCCGCTTCAACTTGATCTTTTATAGGTGTCCGGTTGTGTTCTGTTTTTCATAGTTTTGGCCATTTTGTCCTATAGGATATAGAATCAACCTCCCCATTCAATTTTCCTCTCAAGGGTTTTCAGCCTTCGCACTTTTCTTGTCGGGTGGCCTCTCCAAGTCCAGCGTTTTATCTGGTTGCGGAGTTCTTCGTGCTGTGTTGTGACTTTTAATAGATACCCCAGTTGGCCGATTCGACCTAATAAGTGGTTTTCATTCCGGCTTACATAGGACAGATTATAACAGTGCCGACAACCGAAATAATGTCCACCCGAAGCAAGGTAAAGCATCCCTGTCCTGCGTCCGCAGTACACGCCATTCACAGACAACGGACAAATAAACCAATACCGAACACCCCCGAAATTACAAGGTGTTGTCGTAAGGCTGATTTTGTAGTCATAGTGAGTTTTTTCGCCTGAGTGTCGGTCTGTGATAGTGTAATTGACTTTTGCATATAGCTTTTCAGTATCAACTAATATGCCGATAGAGTTTTTATGCTCGGACAAATTGCTTTTCCAAGTCAAAGTCGTAGCGGCATAGCCACACAACAAGCCAAACTCTTTCAGCCTAAATATGCTAAGTTTGGTCGTATTTTCGACGATTTCTTTTGCGTTTGAATAATATCTGCCCATATTCCCGCCCTTGCTTCTTGCCGAAATCATTAAGGATTCTACGTTTTTTGTTACTCTCCAGCAACCTCGATTAGAGCTATAATTGATTGCTTGATATGGGCCGGCAGTGTTGGCCAAGCCTCGATTAACCTAGCTAAATCCGGGCTGATTTTTGCATTAGTGCCCGAAAATGCACCGGATTCTGCACCGCCTGGAATTTGTGATTTTTGTAACTTGTTGTCTTTACAGTCAGTTACGCTACCCAGTTCGGGTCCCCTTGGGTATATAACCCTTTGTTTTGCAAGGACTTGCAAGTTGTCGCAGACTCTTGCAAACTCTCGCAATCACAAGGTTTTTACATCGACTCTGGGAACATCGGGATGGTTCTAATCCCACTTTCAGCGTGGTGCTTAGTTCTGTCCAAGAGATTGCGGACTGTACACCATGGTGGTTTAACTTCATCTGCTTGATTGCAGACAAACGGATGTTCAGCCCGCCATAAGTATTCGTTCCGCGTCGCGCCAGCGTCACACCGTCAATCAACGGCATAAACATGTATGACCGAGGACCACGATGGCTATACGTATCATTATGATTATGAGAACAGGCTGACCAGGGTGAAAAAATCGAGCGATACGGTGGATCGGGAGCTTTTGTCCCAGAAACCGCCAACCGCGATTTCAGTACTATCAGGGGCATTTGGGTGGTTTTTTGTCAAAATGTTTTAACCAGACAAGGGATTGGAGCCGAACAATGTTATGTGAGAATACGTATTTATGTACTCAATTGGTCAGGAGCTAGATAATGGGTTGCGAATATCGTTCGTTAACCTCCGGTGAGATTGATATTATGGTCGCTCACGGCTGTAGCGCGACGGACTGGTCGGCAATTGAGGTGGCCGAGGGGTTTTCGCTTTCGCCCGATGAGCCGCGTGTGCAGTCGGTGCATTTTTCCGGCAAAGTCAGGATCGGGGTTCTGGACAAGACGATAGAATTTTTCGGCCGGGTCCGTGAGCCATCCGGCATATATCACGCCAAGATTCACAATTGCGATATAGGCAATAACGTATATATCAGTAATATCGAAAATTACATTGCCAACTATGTTATTGAAGACGATGCGATATTGCGTCATGTAAATCTGCTAGCGGTGGAAGGGGCCAGTTCGTTCGGTAACGGTGTCCCGGTGGCGGTGATCAACGAAGCCGGAGGCAGAGAAGTTCCGATCTACGATCATCTCTCAGCCCAGATAGCGTACCTTATCGCGATATACCGGGACCGCTACGGGCTGATAGAAAATCTGCAGCAAATGATCGGGGAATATGTCCGCTCGGTGACCGCGACGATGGGTCGGATCGGCCGTGGGGCCAGATTGATAGACTGCCGAACACTCAAGAATATAAAGGTGGGGCCGGCGGCGGTGATCGAAGGAGTGGGCCGACTGGAAAACGGTACGGTCAACAGTTGCCCGGAGGACCCGGCCCAAATCGGTACCGGAGTCATCGCTGAAGATTTTATCGTCAGCTCAGGAGCCAAAATAAAGGACAATACCATAATCGAAAAATGTTTTGTTGGTCAGGGCACCAGACTGGGCCGTCAGTACTCAGCGACGAACTCTATTTTTTTTGCCAATTGTGCCGGTTATCATGGTGAGGCGTGTTCGGTGTTCGCCGGTCCCTTCACCGTGACGCATCACAAATCGACCCTTTTGATTTCCGGGCTTTATTCGTTTTTGAACGCCGGGAGCGGCTCCAATCAAAGTAACCACATGTACAAACTTGGCCCGATCCATCAGGGCATAATAGAACGAGGCTCCAAGACAACCTCGGATTCGTATTTGTTATGGCCGGCAAGGGTGGGACCGTTCACCCTGGTGATGGGCAGACATTATAGTAACAGCGATACGAGCGATTTGCCGTTTTCCTACCTGATCGAACATGAAGATGAAAGCATTTTAGTGCCCGGGGTGAATCTGCGCAGTGTCGGAACGGTCCGCGATTCACGTAAATGGCCCAAACGCGATAACCGCAAAGACCCACATAAGCTCGACTTGCTGATCTATAATCTGCTGACGCCCTATACGGTGCAAAAGATATTCAACGGCATTAGAATACTGTCAGAGTTGGAAGCCTCCTGTGAATCCGACGCTGAGCACTATTACTATAACGGCGTCAGGATCGAGCGATCATCGCTGAGAAAGGGAATCAAATTCTATCAGATGGCTGTGGAAAGGTATTTGGGTAACTGCCTGGTGGCCCGGCTGCGACAGAAGGAAATAGGCGATCCGGACTCGTTACGAAATATCCTCACCATCGAAACGGCCATTGGACAGGGCGATTGGCTGGATATCGCCGGACTGATCGCACCAAAAGAAACCGTAACGCAACTGATAGACGAAACAGAAAACGGTATTATCAGCGATCTCGAAGAACTCAGCCGGCGGTTTCAGGAGATTTACGATAATTTCCCCCGCTACGAGTGGGCCTGGGCAGCCGGGATGATTGAACAATATCACCACGTCAACCTGGCACAAATAACGGCCCAGGAGGTAATCGAACTGATAAAAAACTGGACAGCGGCCGTGGAACAGCTCGACCTGTTACGGCTGAGCGATGCCGAAAAGGAATTCGCCGAGACACGCCGCAGGGGGTTCGGACTCGACGGCGACAGCGAAGTCAGAGACCGCGATTTCGCGGCGGTGCAGGGCAGTATGGAGGAAAATCATTTCATCCTGGAACTGCGTCAGAGACTCGCGCAGAAACAGCAGACCGCCCAGGAACTGATCGGGCGGTTGGAAAAGCTGCACACACCGGCAAACTATCCCGGCTGAAGGCGGTCCGGACCAAAATAATCACCACTTGACAGGGCGTTCCCGGGCGGGTAAAAATAGATCAGACAAAATTAAGGAGACTGCCGTGTATAAATCGATGAAACTCATCATCTGGAGTTGTATGGCGGTAATGCTGGTTATGTCGGAGGGTTGCCGCAGCAGGGGCATACAGTTGGACGAATACTTCCGTCAAGTCGAGGTGGGCCGCAGCGATGCGACGGATGTGCTCAATATGCTGCCGGAGGAGGGAATGCTGCACACGACCAGTAGTGTTTCGATACTGAACAAAAAAGGGTGGAGCCGGGAGGTTGGAATCGTAACGTTCAATCAGGCCGACTCGCTCGTACAACGTAAGATATATCTCCGCCGGCACAGCGACCTGCTTCTTGAACGGATTTATCTGTTCATTCAGACGGTTGTGCCCGAGGAAGTGCTGGAAGAACCTTACGAAAACGACATGCGCAAACATGTGGCGATACTGCGTCACTGTCATGAGACCATGATCGAGGATGTGAAGCCTTTTGCCGAGGACCTGGAAACGGTCTCCCAAATGGGATTGGCTCGGACCGGCTTGGGGTTGGGTATCCTCAAACTGGCTGATCAGCCCCGTGACGCTGATCAATTATTGCAGTCGGGCGGATTCAAGTTCAAACACTCTACCCTTGGCAGATGCCAACTGAATCTCAGCCAAATTGGAGAAAATGTCTTTACCGTCGAGTTGCGCAGCAGAGCGGTAGTCGATATTTTCACCGGATGGTGAGTAATATGTTTCCCGATCAAATATCTTTTTGACATGCCAAACCGTTCGATTTGCCCGTCTGGCGGTCATCGAAAAAAAACCTTGGTGACAAATCTATCACAGGCAGTATAATCGAGTGCAGAATTGGACGATAATCGATGAAATCGGACACATGTTATCCGAGTCGTATTTCGACAATTTAATTGTACCTAACTCATTGAACAAGGAGAAGTTATGAAAAACATGGGCAAATTATCCACAACATTGTTGACTATGGTGATTTTACTGACTGCAAACCTGAGCCTTGCCCAAACCAGCCCGTCAGACTCTCAGGGACCAGCGGTGCTCAAGGAGATGCCCGCCGACTCGGCGGTTGTCATCGCCTGTCATTCAATAGATAGTTTGAGTAAAAAGCTTAATCTTTTTGCCCAGCAGATCGGAATGCTGGAACCGGGTTCGTCCGCGAAAGTGGAGGACGCAATCTGGCAGCAATTCGGCCTGACAGGAATGATCGACGAATCGGCTGGTTTCGGTGTGTGCATAAGCGATATTACCAATGCCAACGAGACCACTATCATGTTTTTGCCCGTGCGCGATGGCAATAGCGCTATGCAGGCCATGGGCGCCGTGGAGGTCGCCGGCTCAACTGATATTCGCCAGGTCCCTATGGGACCTCTTGTAAAAATGGCTGGCCGCTATCTTATGATGGCGGAGAACGCCGAAATCCTCAATGCACTGGGGCAAAAACCCAAGGGTGTCAAGCTCAGCAGTTCAGCCGCGGAAATGTTCGCCAAATCGGACGTGGCAATAACTATCAATCTGGCTCCGCTGATGCCCAAGGTAAAAGAAGAGATACTGAAGGAAATAACCAAGGATCCTGAGATACAAAAACATCCATCTATCGTCAAGGTCATCAATATGGCCACGGATCGATTAAGCGAGTTGCAAATCGCCTCCATCGGCATACTGCTGGGAGAGGAAGGCGTTAACCTGAAAATCAATGTGCAGGCCGCCCCGAACAGCACCTTGGCCAAGTATCTGAGCAACCATCCGACTACCGATATCTCCAAGCTGGCCAAGTTGCCCGGACAGAACTTTATTCTTGCCGGTGCCGTCAATTTCGACAAAAAAATGTCTGTCGATATGGCCGGCGCCGTAATAGATGCCATTGCCGGCGACCCCAGCCTGAGCGAAAAAATCAATCAGGCCGATCTCAAAGAATTGAAAGCCCTGCTGCCGCAGATGTGCAATTCTGTCGGCACTGTGGCAATGTACGCTCCCAGCGTGGCGGCAGACCCCGGGGCCGTTCCGAAACAAATAATCATCGGGGATTTCGAGAATACCAAACAAGCTATGGAGTCATACGGGCAGATGTGTTCGCTCATAACCAAAATCAGTACGCAGGCTGGTTTCCCGGTTAAGATAACCCACAAAAAAGCGGCGGGCGAAATTGACGGTGTCAGTTACGACGAAATAACAGCCGATATGTCTGAATTTCCCATGTCTGACGAGGGCAAACAGGGTATGACCGCAATTTACGGCGGACAGCCACAAATTTCCCAGCAATTTAGCCTGCTGGCCGACAACACTTTTGTGATGGGTATGGGGCAGGATGCCCTGAAAGAAGCGATAGCCCTGGCAAAAAATAAAACAACCGGACTGGACAAAAATCCGGAAGTCATAAAGGCAGCCAAAAACCTGCCCAGCAAGGCAAATGCCCTGTTCTTTGTGGATGTGGGTAAATACATGCAAATGGCCTCCGGTATAGTGCAAGCGCAAATGCAGGCCCAGGGCAATCAGGGCATGAACCCCATGGTAATGATAACAATGATGTTTGGTCAGATAAAAGAATCTGTGGGAATAAGTCTTATACTTGAGGACGGCACTATTAAGGGAGAGGTTGCCATTCCCATCGACATGATCAAGTCTGTCGCACAGATGGTGCAAATGATGATGGGCACAGCAATGGGATCGCAGATGCCGCCCGAACAGACCGCACCTGCACAACCAACTGTTTTTTAGTCAGCTTTTGGTTGGGGTCCGCCCGGGCCAATGATGACAAAATAAAGCCTCCGCCATATTCGGGGGCTTTTTATACAGAATTTTCACAAAACGGACATTAGCATACTTCAACTGTATCGGAAGGAACATGAGATGACCAGGCAGATACAACTTTACTATAAAAACGTTACTGCCAAAGCAATAGGTCCCGCTCACGGTCTCGGTACCGATGAATTACCGAAACTAAATGGGGAAATTGTCCGCATTACTGAAAAAATGCGGCAAGATCGTCAAAACGGCAAGCTCCCCTACCGCGACTTACCCTATCAGGATCAGACGTGCCGAAAAATATATGACCTGACCAGCCAATTGGCCGGCAAGTATGACAACATGGTCGTATTGGGCATCGGTGGTTCGGCCCTTGGTAACATTGCCCTGCAAACGGCGATGAACAGCCCTATATATAATCTGCTGACCGAACGCGGCGGTCCACGTTTATTCGTGATTGACAATGTCGATCCCGTTCAGTTTGGCTCACTGCTGGAATACCTTGACGGGCAACTTGACCGTACCCTGTTTAATGTCATCAGCAAATCAGGTCGTACCGCCGAAACCGCTGCCGCGTTCCTGACCGTACAGGAAATGCTCAAGGCCAGACTTCCGGACAGGCAACTTACCGATCACATCATTGCCACTACTGACGCCAACAGTGGAACCATGCGTGAGATCATTAACCGTGAAGGTTTCACTTCGCTGGAGGTGCCCGACGGTGTTGGCGGGCGGTTCAGCGTGCTGAGCGATGTAGGACTTTTTAGTGCGGCGATGTGCGGAATCGACATCGAACAGCTTTTGGCCGGTGCTCGCGATATGGACCAGCGGGTCAAAACAGATGACCTTACGAAAAATCCCGCTGCCCTGTTCGCCGCGATTCAGTATTGCTACTATCATAAAGGCAAACGACTCTCAGTGATGATGCCTTACAGCTACCAGCTAAAGGACCTTTGCGACTGGTTCCGACAGCTATGGGCTGAGAGCCTCGGCAAGGCTCACGACCTGCAGGGTAACCTGGTCAACATCGGCCCCACCCCAATTAAGGCATTGGGCGCCACCGATCAGCACAGCCAGGTACAACTCTACCGTGAAGGACCAAATGACAAGGTGTTTACCTTCCTGGAAGTAGAATCATTTGACCGGGACGTCACGATTGGTGACGCCGGTGAAGTTACAGAACTGGCATATCTGTCAAAAAAGAAGATGGGCAACCTGATGAACAATGAAAAACGCGGCACTGAGTACGCCCTGGTGGCTTCGCAGCGGCCATGCCTGACGATCCGCCTGGCCCAAATAAACGCCTACACCGTTGGCCAGTTCATCTATCTCATGGAGGTCGCCACAAGTTATATGGGCGAGTTGTTCGGTATCAACACCTACGATCAGCCCGCCGTCGAACTGGGGAAAGAAGCGACCTTTGCGCTAATGGGCCATGAGGACTACCGCCAGTTGCTGGAAAAAATCCAACCCACTGTCGCGATTGATAAAAATTATCTCGTATAATCAAAGGACACTTGGGAGTAAAATAAAATGGAAAACCAGCAGAAAAAAACTAATACGGGCAGGAATTCCAAAGAAATATCCCGTCGGCAGTTCATGGCTGGGGCGTCAGCGGCGGCCTTTACGTTTACCATTGTCAAACCGCAACTGGTCAGGGGCAGCCAGGCAAATTCCAAAATTTCCATGGGCATTATAGGTTGTGGTGATCGAGGAGTATGGCTGGCGGATCTATGTAGCCAACATGGTGGCTACGAGATAGTGGCCGGCGCCGACTACTTCGCTGACAGAGTTAACAACTTAGGTCAGCGTTTTAATATCCCACAGGATCGTTTATACGACTCGCTGTCAGGCTATCGCAAACTTCTCGATAGCGATGTTGACGCGGTAATGATTGAAAGTCCACCCTATTTCCATCCGGAACAGGCCGCTGCCGCTGTGGCGGCGGGAAAACACGTCTATGTGGCCAAGCCCATCGCCGTGGACGCACCCGGATGCCGCAGCATCGGACAAAGCGGCAAAAAAGCAACCGAAAACAAATTATGTTTCCTGGTTGATTTCCAGACACGTGCTAATGAACTTTATAAAGAGGCGGTAAAGCGAGTCCATGAAGATGCTATTGGAGAGATAGTGTTTGGAGAGGCGACTTACCATGCCGGTTTTCCTTTTAATCGCATGGTGGAAGTGCTTGCCAAGGACCCTGGAAACCCGGAAAACCGCCTGCGGGCCTGGGGACTGGACCGGGTACTGTCCGGGGACATAATCACCGAACAGAATATCCACGCCCTGGACGTTTTAAATTGGGTGATGGACAAACCTCCTATCCAGGCGTTCGGAAACGGCGGGCGCAAATTCCGTAACGAACCCGGCAATATCTGGGGCAACTTCACCGTGCTTTTCCAATACGCCAAAGACATCGGCGTTACGTTCAGCTCCCGGCAATCCGACGGCTATGGCACCGATAACGAGGGAATTAAAAACCGAATGTTCGGCACACGTGGAATCATGGAAACCAAATATGGCGGTCAGGTCTTGATCCGCGCACCCAAGGAACACTTCTATCACGGTGGCAACACCTCCAACATATACACCGAAGGCGCAAAAAACAACATCGCCACTTTCCATGATAATATAACTAACGGCAAATTTGACAACACAACGGTCGAACCCAGTGTACAAAGCAATCTGCTCACAATACTCGGCCGAACTGCTGCTTATGAAAATCGTGTGGTGACGTGGAAGGAAATCATTGACAACCAGGATAAACTTCAGATCGACCTGAAAGGCCTGAAAGCCTAGCATTTATGACTACTGGTAACAAAAAGGGTGTGATATTCGATCTCGACGGCGTATTGGTAAATACCGGCGGGTTTCACAGACAGTCGTGGTACGACCTGGCCGAGGAGGAAGGCATTACCACAATGTCGGACGAGTTCTTTTACAGCACGTTCGGCATGCAGAACTATCAGATTATTCCGATGCTGCTGAGAAAAGAGCTGTCGGCCGGCGAGATAAAACGTTTGAGCGATTGGAAAGAGCAGCGTTATCGCGAACTCATAGTGGGCCGGTTGAATCTGCTCGATGGCGTCCTGGAACTAATCGACGATCTCAAAAGCTGCGGTTTCCATCTGGCAATCGGCTCCTCCACGCCGCGGGTAAACCTGGACTTCATGCTGGATGAAACTCTGGTGCGCGACTATTTTGACGCCTTGGTCGCCGGGGAAGATGTCGCTAACGGCAAACCCGCCCCCGACACATTTCTCAAAGCCGCCGAAAAGCTGGCACTGCCGCCGAGGCGATGTGTGGTGGTCGAAGACGCGGTCCAGGGCGTTGGAGCCGCAAAGGCCGCGGGCATGGCCGTTATTGCCATAACCACCACACGTCCACGAGCCGATCTAAGCGAGGCCGACATGATCGTGGATAGCATGACCGAGTTAAACGCCGATAATTTCGAAAAACTGCTGGCGACCCAATAACCCAACTAGCCAAAGCCCCTGCCGCTTTGCGACTACCTCGCACAATCTCACTCGTAAGAGACCAATACCGAACACTTCCGTTGTTTCTATTGCCGCTTGGGCCAAAATGTCAGAATTACAATCCCCAGTTCATAGAGAATGTACATCGGCACCGCAAGCAATACCTGTGAAATCACATCCGGCCCTGGAGTCATTATCGCCGCCAGAATAACTATACCCAAAAGTACATATTTGCGCGTAGCCTTAAAGCTTTCCAGTTTGACTATGGATAATCGGCCAAGCAGAAAAACCGCCAACGGCATTTGAAAAGCAACCCCAAACGCCAACGACAATACAATTACCAACGAAACATATTCCGTCAGAGTCAGTAACGGCCGAGCTAGTGGCCTGTCGGACTCCTTATCGGCATCGGTATTGGTATCGGTCGAAACAGGACTTTTATCTTCATTTCCATTCGAAAAACGATCTGGCCCAGTCGAATCGGCGACTTTATCGTCCTTGATGAGAATCTTAGATACGAATCTGTGATACGCGGATTTTTCCGAAAATGCCGGAGCCGTCAATTTATTGTTGAAAGTGATGAAAAAATTGAATGAAATGGGAGCTACAATCACAATGAAAAATATCCCGCCCATAATAAAAAGAGCCGCGGCAAAAGGCACAAAAACGTTGACGTAGTGCCGTTCGGAAGGATAAAGACCCGCGGAAACAAACCCCCAAAGCTGATAAAATATCCACGGTGAACCCAAAAAAAGACCGCCAAACAACGAAATTTTGATCCACATTATGAACGGGGCCTGAAGGCTTGTGGTAACTAATTGCTGCTCATATCCCGAAGCTTCCAGTGCCACCATTAAAGGCACCGTGATAAAACCAAGAATATGCTTGGCAAAACACATACAGACAATAAACGCAACCAAAAAACCACAAATGCTTTTTATCATCCGCGCACGCAGTTCCATCAGATGATCGCCGAAACTCATCCGAGTCTTGTCGAAAAAGTCTTCACTCTTTTTCTTTATCTGGTTATTCTCTTGTTTGTCGTTTTGCGCCATATATACTCATAACAATTGGGTTTCCCCGTTTAACTGTTTGTTCAAAAATTCCCGTAAAATATCGCAGGCAGCGAGCATATCTCGTTTGTCCCTGCGTTTTTTTGCGGTTAAGCCGCTGCCGATCATCATCTCATCCGCTGCGGCGCTGCTGAGCCGCTCATCCTGAAGATGAACCGGCAACCCCAGCTTCTTTTCCAGCTCCGCCGCGAAAACCCGGGCCAGTTTAGCCTGCGACCCTTCGCTGTCGTCCATGTTCAAAGGCAGTCCCACCACTACCGCTTCAATCTCGTTTTCACTGACAATTTGTTTGAGCCGCTCTGTAAGTCTTTCCGGTTTTGACCGATCCACGGCTAAGCAGCACAACGGAGAAATGATGGTCTCACTGAGATCACAAAGGGCCAGTCCTGTTCGTTTCAAGCCGTAGTCAACTGCCAAATATCGCATAAAAAAGATAATCTCAATGGGTTATAGAAATCGTTCCAGCCCCTCGGCTTGCATCCGTTCTAACAAATGTTTGAGATGGTCCGTTTCATCGCGGTGACAAATCAGCGTTGCGTCGTCCGTGTGCACAATAATCATATCATCCACATGAATCGCCGCGATAAGGTGATCTTTACAATCAGTAATAACAATATTGTCACCGCTGTCGATCCACTCACAACAGGTATTGCCGGTGGTAACATTTCCGTTCTGATCAACCACGCCGATGGTATCAGACAGCGCCTGATAAGAGCCGACATCAACCCAGTGGCAGTCCAGCTCGCACATATAAACGCCCACAGCCCGCTCCATTACGCCATAATCGATACTGATCTTTTCCAACCTGGTGAACTGATCTTCCAGCACCTCCAACCACTTCTCGGAACCCCAGGCCTGCCCTATGCGAGAAAAATGGATCGCATTATGCGGCAAAAACCTGTTCAACTGCTCTAATATAGTATCGACCCGCCAGACAAACATACCACTGTTCCAGCAGTAATCACCTGAGCGGATATACTTGCGTGCCGTGCTCTTATTAGGTTTCTCCTTGAATGCCTCTACCGGATAGATACCATCTTCGGCAACTTCAGCTTTCCCGCCTCGTTTAAGATAACCCAGTCCGGTATGTGCGAAAATCGCTTTGATCCCAAACGTAAAAAGCGACTTCGGATGACTTTCCAGAAACTTAAACGCTTTTTTGACTGCTTCATGCAGAGGCTTATCCGGCTCGATAATCTGATCCGCACTGAAAACCGCCATTACGCTGTTCGGTTCTTTTTGGCTCAACACCGTGGCAGCCAGACCAATGGCGCCGGCCGTATCACGTCCGATCGGCTCACCCAGAATATTTTCCGCAGGCAGCTCCGGCAAATGTGTCCGCACCACATCGGCATACTCTCTGTTGGTAATCACCATAATATGATCCGCATCGAATATCCCTTTGATGCGGTCCACGCAATTCCGCAAAAGCGATTTGCCTTCAAACACATCTATAATTTGTTTAGGACGATTCTTGCGGCTCAGCGGCCAGAGCCGCTGACCGGAACCGCCAGCCATAATCACCGCATACTGCATATTTCTGTCCTATCCAATTGCTTTGTCATACCCATTGGGTATAAAAATGAATTTTTAGGGGCCCCCTTAAAATTCTAACGACCATTCACTGCTTTGTCCAGTTCAAATGCGGCATGCACTGCCCGCAACGCTTTATCTGCATCTTTCGGATCGATAATACAACATATCTTGATTTCGCTGGTGGTAATAGCATTGATATTTACCTGGGCTTCAGCCAGGGCCTTGAACATCTTTTGTGCCACGCCGGTATGACTGCGCATACCCACACCCACGGCTGAAACCTTAGACACCGGATCATTACAAAAAATTCGCGGCAGAGAATATTCCTTGACAATCTCCTCCACCGCCAGTTTGCATTCAGCCAAATCGCTGTGCTCAACCGTAAAACTCGTGTAGGCAAAACCGCTATCGTCAAAAGTTTGCATGATGTCATCCACGACGACATTGTGTTCGGCCATACGGGCGAAAATATTCGCAGCCACACCGGGTTGATTCGGCAACTCCGGCAAAACAAACTGCGCCATATCTTTCTTGACCGTTACACCCGAAACTACTATATCTTCCATTTGTTGCACCTCACGTGTTATTAAAGTGCCGGGGCTATCCGTAAAACTACTCCGTACATGAATATCTACATTATATTTCTTACCAAACTCGATTGATCGGGAATGCATCACTCCAGCGCCCGAACTAGCCAGCTCCAACATCTCATCGTAACTTATACGGTTCATCTTTCGAGCCTTGGGTTCGATGCGGGGATCGGTAGTATAAACACCATCGACATCCGTATAAATCTCACAATACTTGGCGCCAAGCACCGCTGCCAACGCCACCGCCGTCGTATCGGATGCGCCACGGCCGAGCGTATATATCTCACCTAATTCATCCACACCTTGAAAGCCGGCCACTATCACAATCCGGCCAAGGTCCAGTTCCTGATATATGCGATCCGCCTCAATTTTCTTTATCCGCGCTTTGGTGTGCACCGAATCGGTAATCAAGCCTACCTGTCCGCCGGTCAGACTGATAGCTTTGTGCCCAGCCGCATGAATAGCTATTGCCATCAAGCTAATGCTCACCTGTTCGCCGGTCGTCATCAGCATATCCAGCTCACGTCGCGGAGGATCGGCATTGATCTGGTGGGCCAGGTCAATCAGGTTATCAGTGCTCTTACCCATCGCGGAAACCACAACAACCACACGATAACCGCTTTGCTGAGCCTGTATCGCACGGCGAGCCGCACGATGTATTCGCTCAGCATCGGCTAAACTGGTACCGCCAAATTTCTGTACTATCAATTCCATTATGATCTTCCTTAATCTCCACAAATACTGGCGTTATACCAAGTTCCAGCAATATGTCAAATTCGCTTTTGTCGATGGCCAGTGATATGACTGCACGAGTTTATGCCAAGAACAAGTGAACTATGCCTTATAAGGCAAGGCATCCCCCACACAGTTTTTATTGCTAAACTATTGCAATATATAATCTTACAGAAAATCAGGCCGCCTGGGCAGGGAGCTATTTTGTCGCAAAAGCTCGAACGTTAACTTTCAGAAAATATTCCATTAATTCGTGCCCTTTATCGATACGAAAACCGCTGTTTCGACCGTTGGCCTCACTGTAAGGCTGCTGCCAACTGCCAATAATACCGTCTCCTGCCATCGCAAAAGGCACCGCCTCGGATGAATGCGTCCGTGTGCTGATTGGGGTCGGATGATCGGGCAGTACCATAATTCGCCAATCATCGCCATGTCCCTGCAGCCACTTCAACAGCGGACCTACAATATGACAGTCAATCTGTTCGATCGATTCTATTTTTGCCTCGATTTGTGCCCCGTGCCCGGCTTCGTCGGGAGCTTCGACATGAACAAATACTATATCCCGCTGGTCCAAAGCCTTGATAGCGGCTTCACCCTTGCCGGCATAATTCGTATCGATAAAACCGGTAGCGCCTTCCACGTCAATAACCTTCAGCCCCACCAGCTTAGCCATACCACGCAGAAGATCCACTGCCGTAATCATGCATCCGTAAATACCGAATCGCTGACGAAAGCTTTCCATTTTCGGACGCTTGCCCTGTCCCCAAAACCAGATATTGGTCGCCTGGTTCTCACCCAGATCGCACCTGACCTTATTGACTTCATGACCAGCCAGTATCTCAGCCGCCTTTTCCATCAGCTTGCACAATTCTTTAGCGCCCCTGCCACGAGGAAGATGTTTAGCAATGGGCTGATCCATAATATCGTGAGGCGGAGCGATCTCGCCCTCGAACGCGTCGCCGCGATACACCATCAGGTGACGATATCCAACGCCAGGATAAAACGTGATCTTTTCACTGCCTAATTGTTCGTTGAGATCGCCAATCAACTTCGCCCCCTGAACGCTGTCAATGTGCCCGGCGGAATAATCCAGCATCAACCCATCCGCCACCGTCACCAGGTTGCAGCGAAATATCCAGTCATTCGGCCTCATTTGAATATCCCTAGCCGCACCTTCCAGCGGCGCCCTGCCGGTGTGATATACACGCGGATCATAGCCCAACACACTCATCGTCGCTACATCACTGCCGGGAGAAAAACCATCCGGCACAGTGCGCACCATGCCTTGACGACCATGCACACTGATCCAGTCCGTATTCGGTATATTCGCTTCTTCAAGAACGGTTTTGCCTCCAAGTTCCACCAGCGGTTCGTCCGCTGCGCCATCCATAATTATTAATGCATACTTCATAATTCGCTTACGACCGTCAGGTATAAGCAACCGACAAATCGCAACTCTCCTCTCATGAAATTTTTATTCTCTCTTACAGCTCCCAAAACAAACTACTCATGCTCATCACCAAACAAACCATCTTTCGGGGGGCTGACCACATGAACACAAACCGGCCGGTCACGCACCACCTGCAACTGGGCGAGTTCCTTCAAAGCCTGATTCATATCTCCCTGCCGAGCCTTATGCGTCATAATAATGACCGGCACACAATCATCGCTTTTGCTTTCGTGCTGCAAACACGCCGAAATACTTATTTTTCGATCACCGAGTACTTTGGATATCTTGAAAAACACGCCAGGCTTGTCCTCTACCGAAAGCCGCAAATAAAATCGGCTGACCATCTCCTCTCTCGGACAAAGCTGTTGCGGCAAAGCCTTGCGACCCAAACCCGGCGTAACCTCAAATATCCGTTTGGCGTTGCCACGCGCCACATCAATTATATCCGCCACAACGGCGCTCGCCGTTGGCATCATACCCGCACCACGACCATAGTAAGAGGTATGTCCTACCGCATCGCCGAATATACTCACCGCGGTGAACGATCCGTAAACCTGGGCCAACAACTCATCCTTATTAACAAATGACGGATGCACACGTAACGAAAGTCCTTTGTTCGTTTGCTCGGCAATCGCCAGCAGCTTCATCGCATAGCCCATCTCCTGGCCGTAACAAATATCCACCAACTGTATCTCGTCTATGCCTTCGACGCTGATATCCTTATATTGAACCTGTCCTCCGAACGCCAATCCCGCCAGGATAGCTAGTTTGTGGGCGCTGTCGGCCCCGCTTACGTCCAGGGTGGGATCCGCCTCGGCAAACCCTGCCTTCTGCGCCTCCTTTAGCGATACGCTGTATTCCTTACCCTGGCCGCTCATCTCGCTGAGAATATAATTACAGGTGCTGTTTACGATCCCGTACATCGCGCTGATTCGATTAGCCACCAGTCCCGTACGGATGGCGCCGATCACCGGAACACCGCCACAGCAACTGGCCTCGAACGCGACACAACGCCCCTGCTTACGGGCAACCTCATATATTTCTTCACCATGCTCCGCCAGCAGGGCCTTATTGGCGGTAACCACATCCTTGCCGGCTTTGAGCAGCTTCTTTTGAATATCCCCTGCCACACCCGTTCCGCCGACCAACTCAACTGCGATGCTGACCTCCTTGTCCGACAGCACCTTCTGCAAATCGTTATGCAACAAACCTTTCGGCAATGTCACCGGCCGAGATCTATCCATATCCACATCCACCACGTATGCCAATTCCAAACGCACAGATGTTTTACGATAAATCTCATCGGCGCTATCCAGCAGAATCTTCGCCACTCCGCTGCCGACGGTCCCAAAACCTATTATTGCCACTTTCACCTTTTCATCAGACATAATTGTTTTAATCTCCAGCGGCATATTCTCCAGGAAACTGGCAAACCTGCTCTCACTCTAATATAATATCGGCTTTACCAAAGGTCCGATTCAGACAAAACCACCACTACCTATCACTGCCACGCGGATCGAATCCTCGGCCCAACATCTGCTATTATCGGTCCTGACTGCTGGTTATAGGGCATAAGCCTGCTGCCTCCGCCACGCTTGCATGGGCACCTTAATAGCTCAAACAAGACCATACTACTAGTGCCTCTTGCCTGGTGCCTAGTGCCTTCCTCCAACAACCAGGGCATCCTGCAGCCGCAACTCCGCCTCACTGGAAAAGGTAACCTGTACAACGATTTCTTGAACCGGTTCAGGCAGTTTCAAATCAAAACGATAGTTCAAGGTAACACTGTCCCAATACTGCTGATTCACATCGGCCACGGTCAGGTCGAATTGCTGCACCCCCCCCACCAAAAAACGCTGGCCACGAGGATCTGAAACTGCCGGCTGATATCGGAACAACTCAAACCGAAATTGGCCAAGCGATTTGACCGGGTCACCAAACTGATCTTTCAACTGTACATATACTTCGATCTTCCCGGTTTGTTCGCCGTCGTTTTTGGACTTTCCCATAATACGCGTAAACGAAGGCTGCAGAACCACCTGTTTCGGCCAAAAGGCCAACCGCCTGGAATCTGCTCTCCCCCCATACAGATCGAGCCTCTGACACCCCACCACCGGCAGCACTGCTCCTGCCGTTACCATAATCAAAATAGCTTTGTTGAGCAACATGACTTATCCTTTTACAAATCTCGCAGAACATGACCCATTTTATCACGTTTGGTCTTCATATACCGATGATTATATTCGGTAACAGGCATTTCCAAAGGTATTTGCTCTACGACGCTAATGCCATACACCTGAAGACGATTGGTCTTGACCGGGTTATTGGTCATAACAGCTATCTTATGCAGCCCCAAATCTCTGCATATTTGCGCCCCAATGCCGTAATCTCGCTTATCCGCTTTATACCCCAGCCATTCGTTAGCCTGCACCGTATCCATCCCAACATCCTGCAGATGATACGCTTGCAGTTTCGCCGCCAGTCCGATCCCACGCCCTTCCTGACGCAGGTAAATAACCACCCCTTTGCCTGCCTGTTCGATTCTGTGCATCGCTTCGTGCAGTTGCCTGCCGCAGTCACATCGCTTCGAATGAAAAATATCTCCCGTCAAACACTCACTGTGTACTCGCACCAGTACCGTATCGTCCTGCTGGGCAACCTTCCCATCCGGCCCGATTACACCCACATCCCCTTTGCAAAGCGCCAAGTGTGTATTCTTATCCACCACCGTCTCATACCCAATCAAACGAAAAACCCCACAATCGGTCGGCAGATCAACCATCTCTATGCGATTGATCAGCATCTCCTGTTTCATTCGATACTCGACCAACGACTCTATTGTCGCCATCTTAAGATCGTGTTTTTTACAAAACTCCATCAACTGCGGTACACGAGCCATCGTCCCATTGGGATTCATAATCTCGCATATCACCCCTGCCGGTTTCAGCCCCGTCAACCGGGCCAGATCCACCGCACCTTCAGTCTGGCCCGCTCGCACCAGCACACCCCCGTCACGAGCACGCAATGGAAATATATGACCAGGTCGCACCAGATCACTTGGCTGACAATCATCACTGATCGCCTGCAATACAGTCCTGGCACGATCCGCCGCCGATATACCCGTAGTTACACCCTGTCGTGCATCGATGGTAACCGTAAAAGCCGTTTGCAATGGTGCTGTATTGTTTGCCGTCTGAGGATGCAGATGCAGCCGATCGCACACCTCACCCGTCAGTGGCATACAAATCATCCCCCTGCCATAGGTCGCCATAAAATTAACAATCTCAGGCGTAACCTTCTGGGCCGCACAGACCAGATCGCCCTCATTCTCACGATCTTCATCATCGACCAGAACGATCATCTTCCCAGCCCTAAGATCGTCAATTATCTCCGCTATACTACTAAAACACATACCGCACCAAAACTCCCATCAATACCATAACTCTATCCACAACAACCAGTTAAAAAAACCACACCCAATGCCTCAACACTGTATTATATAACTTTTCACCCGCCTTGTGCACTAAAAAATCCAGTAACGGCACAAAGTCCCCCTCCCGGAAATTATCACACCCATTGGCTATAAAAGATGTTGGCGTCATAAAAATGGTTTTTTAGAGGTTCCCTTAATTGGAACGCTCATCGCCCATCGGGTTTGTTAAGCTTGTCATGACCGGTCGCCAACTCAATCTTCAGAAGCCCCGCCGGGTTCCGAATCAGATTCGCCGGCATCATCCGGACTCGAATCTTCTTCGAAAGCTTTGGCATACGCCTCGGCGCCGCCTACTATGGGCAACTCGATGTGGGTCGCATCCAACTGAACGGTGAGCTTTGTACCCGGGTCAGGACGAAGGGTATAATCGCGATCGCTGGAAAAAATCATCAAACCGATCTGTTGACCTGCGGGGATAACCTGATCATCGGGCTGAAAATCGAACGTCAACTTGTAAAACTTCCCGGGAACAAGCGGCTTGCTCTTGCGAATCGATCGACTGTTCTGAGGGTCTGCCCAACCTCGCGTAATTATGTTCTCAGTAATCTTCACATTGTTACCGTTTTTCCAGGGAAGCGAAACCAACCAGACCGACAGATTCGCGGCGGGCTTGTTGCTCGCCAGCTTGATCGAGATACTCGCGATTCCTGAAAGGTGCACGGAACGCTTCAATTCCGGTGTCACATATATCAAGCGATGATTAGTCCACTCAGCCTGCGCCAGAACCTCTCCGCTGAACGAAAAATTATCAACCAGCGACTCTCTGCCCTGCTTTGAGTCTTTACTTATCGTCAATCCCCCCCGTTCTGGAGCGCCCCTCGTGAGAAACAATTTCACCGGTTCCGCGTCGGGATTTGGATAGTCTTTGTACGAGGTTGGCTCCGAACGATCGTCATTTTCACGCACGATCCACGCGCGGTCTTCTTCATCCACCCCGTTGTCCACACCGTACAAATATCGCGTAAACCAGCGGTTCATCATCTTCATCGGGGGCTCCCCCCCGTGTCCGCCCTGGTGATAGTATATATGAACAGGAACGCCTTTTCCCTTGAGGGCCTGATAAATACGAAAGCTGTGCTCCGGCATCACGTTCCAGTCATTGAACCCATGCGACATCAACACCGCCGCCTTCACATGAGCCAGATCATTTAAATAATCACGACCGGCCCAAAAATCGTTGTAGTCTCCCGTCACACGATCGAAGTTTTGAAGCATCTCCTTATCGCGAACTTCGCAGTCGCAATAATCACGCCGAGATTCGTCGCCGCTGTTGATGTAATCGTACAAAACATCGATGTCCTCGCCGATGTACCCGCCGGGTGAACGGATCAAACCGTTCGAGCGGTAATAGTGGTAGTATGATGTATTCGGTGCCACAGGGATAATCGCCTCCAGCCCCTCCACCCCGGTCGTCGCCGCGGCCAACGCAAGCGTGCCGTCGAACGACGTGCCTGCCATGCCCACCTTGCCCGTGGACCAGTACGCCAATACCTCTTCGTTTCCGTCGGGCGTGGTGTACCCCGTCGCACGACCATTGAGCCAATCGATAACTGCCTTCGGCGCCAGCGACTCATTGTCAGCTCCAACTGTCGGACAGCCCTGTGACAAACCCGTCCCAGGTGACGACGAATGAACCACCGCAAAACCACGCGGCACCCATTCTCTCACAAACGACTTGGAGATAATCGGTCGCTCACCATTGCGATTGACGGGCGGCGATTCCTTACGTTTGATCGGCTCCGCTCCAAGTTCCTGACGAGTGTCCCAGAAATCATCCTGACCCTGGCCGCTGGTACCCGCGTAGTACGGACTCGTGCTGTAGATCACCGGAACCTTGAGACCTTCGGTATCTGTCTGACGTTGCCGGGTCACATCCACGTGCATACGATCCAGCTTACCATCGCCGTCTGAATCAAACTCGCTCTCCACCCACAGGTCGTGACGAATCCACATATCCGGGTCTTCGAATCGCTTGACGATCTGCGCCTCACCTTCTTTGATAACGGCAGCCGCCGGCTCCTTATCCTCCCCCGCCTCTTCCCCGCGGGCAATGCCCACGCACGACGACACCAAAAAACAAGCAGTGATCGACAACAACCTCTCAAACCATTGATTCTTTAGCAATCTCATAATATCACATCTCTCTTCTATGAAGTTTGAGTTAAAATAGTTTCTTGTAAATGTGGCAGTATGGTTTCCCATTATTTTTATTATAGTATAATTGGTGATATTCTTCGGCTTCCCAGAACTTGCCAGCTTTAACAACTTCGGTGACTACGTTGTAACCTTTCTCTTTTAGAATATCAATTAGTTTCTCCGCGGTTTCTTTTTGCTGTTCATCAGTATAAAAAATTGCTGATCGATACTGCCGGCCGACATCTGGCCCCTGGCGGTCAAGTTGTGTGGGATCATGTGTTTCAAAAAACAATTTAGCTGATTCTTCGAAGCTGGTAACAGAAGGGTCATAAACAACTTCTAAAGTCTCGGCATGACCTGTGCTCCCACTGCATACTTCTTTATAGGTTGGGCTTGGTTTGTGCCCACCCATATAACCAACTCTGGTGGATTTCACACCTTTTGTGTTTTGGAAAAAATATTCCACACCCCAAAAACAACCGCCGGCAAAATATGCGTTTTGATTTTTTTGGGTCTTGCCGGCAGGTGTGAAGTTTAACGAAAGAGAATTTACACAATAGCGACTATTCTTTGCGGTAAGTTCTTCTCCAGTGAAAATATGCCCCAGGTGGCCGCCGCAATTGTTGCATATTATCTCTGTTCTTACGCCATCTTTGTCACGCTGAAATTTTACAGCCCCTGAAACAGCATCATCGAAGCTTGGCCAGCCGCAACTGGAATCAAACTTATCCTCGGAAGTGAAAAGCTTTGCATTGCACCTCTTACAGGTATATACGCCTTTTTCACTGTGCTTGTAATATCTTCCCGAAAATGGGGTTTCGGTACCTTTGTTAACGATTATAGCTTCTTCTTCCGGTGTCAATTTATTAAAGTCAACACTGTCACTATCGGTTTTCATTTCCAGGCCTTTCGTAATGGGGTTGTTATTTTTCTGGGAACTGACCGAAAACAATTCTTCTCGATTCATGTAATATATCGACCCATTCAATATCGTGGCATAGCCGACCCACAGCAAATATGGTACAAGCAACATACTCGCGGAAAAGGAAATGCTTCTAAAAACGAGCAAAGTCACAAGTATCGCTATGAATAAAAGAATAATATCGATTAGAGCCGGCAGGATTAAATGAAACCCAAAGAATATGCCAGTCCAGACAGCATTTAGAGCCAGTTGTATCAAAAACAACCCAATAGCAAATTTGACTTTAGGGTAATCAAGCCCTTTGTTCCACACGAGGAAGACCGATATAGCCATCAACAGATAAAGGATTGTCCATACAGGACCGAAAACCCAGTCGGGCGGCGTTATACTGGGCTTTTGCAGACGGGCATACCAGTTGCTCACGGAATCATCGGTCATGAACCAGGCGCCGAGACCACTTGCGCCGAAGCATGCCACCAGAGAAATGATCAATTTGATAGCCTGTATCCCTTTCACTATGGCTATTCTCCTATAAGTGCCCTTATTCTATCTACCCTGAAATATACCAGGTGTTTCTTTAAATCACCATCCTGGTGTTTTTCCGTTTTTCTTCTAATAGAATCGATTAGCTCCTTATCAGTTTCTTCTCTTATTTTAGTCAAATAAAGCCTTTTGCCTTTATAGCCCGGGCCACTTTCCAAAAACAAATAGACAGCCTTTGGATTTGAAGTTATGTTCTGATAGCTCAACCGTTCATTCATAATAAATGCTACTGTTTGTTCATCCGTTACGTGTGGCCTTGCATAAATAGCCGCATCGACATTGCCGTTGCTATCGGCTGTGGCCAATACACCTGTGCCTGCTGTATTTTCAAAATAGTCTGCTTGATTCATGATTTTTCCCTTCAAATTTAATTGATTCTAACACCTTTTCCAATTCAGAATATTTAAACTCGAATCCCCCATCGACGAGCTTGGCTGGGTAAACTCTTTGGCTTGACAAAAAAACATCGTCTGCCATTTCACCGAACATCATCTTTAGCACAAAAGCTGGAACTGGCAAACAGCACGGTCTTCTCAACACCTTGGCCAGGATTTGAAAAAACTGCCGATTTCGCACCGCTCCTGGCGAAGTTAAATTGAATGCACCATACAAGTTGGAGTTCTCAATCAAAAACTTTATGGCCACAACCTCATCGGCCAAACTAATCCAGGACATCCACTGATCCCCCGACCCCCAGTAACCGCCAAGATAAAACTTAAATGGTACTATCATCTTTGGCAAGGCTCCTCCACTTGAACCAAGAACAACTCCCGTACGTATCACAACGGACCTTAAACCGAGAGCCTCGAATTCCCTCGAACACTCCTCGATCTTTTGTGCAACGCCTGCCAAAAAGCCAAACCCACCCTCGGACCCCTCATCGAGCATCTCATCAGCCCTGTTGCCATAAAAACCAATCGCGGAAGCCGTAATAATGGCTTTGGGTCTCACCTTCGAGTTCTCTATTGCTTGGATTAAAGCTTTCGATGTTTTTACACGGCTATCGAGAATCTCGGCCTTAAATTTCTTGGACCATCTACCTGATGCCAAATTAGACCCGGCAAGATTTACTATTGCATCAGAGCCATTCAGGCTTCTTTCCCATCCGGCAGGATCCTCTGCATCCCACTTGATAATATCCACTGGCCTTTCAAAAAGCACAGTCGCTTTTTCTGACCTTCGAGTTAAAGCGATTACATCATGCTCTTTGGCAAGTTCATTGCAAAGGGCTCTGCCTATAAACCCGGTTGCACCCGTTACAACTATCTTCATAACAATACCCCTTGCCCCAAAAGCCATAAACGTCAGCACAAATTCGGCCTTGGCAACTTGCCACCACCACTTGCCGCCTTCCTTCAACATTCCGGTAGTTTAATCGGTTCATATCCACGCACTCCGCATCTCTATCATTCCCAGCTATTTTCACAAAGTCAACAAAAACATCCCGATTTATGCCAAAAAAATCTAAAAACACCCCAAAATTCCTCCTCACCCCCACAAACCTGCCACCCCTGCGAACAAACCTGCCACCAACACCAATCTCCTGATTGGCAACCTCTTACGACCGCGTAGCGGTCGAATATGCATAGCCGCGGGTATAGTGAGCTTAAAGCGAACGAAACCCGTGGACAACATCCACCCAACACTTCCCAGAACCACGTAGTGGTTCAATAGTTATAATAGATATCGTCCCCAAAATTTAATCTGCCCGCCTGCCATGCTCAACGAGATGCCAAGCTTGCCGCCGCCAGAAAAGCTCGTAAAGCCAAAAGACAATTCTGAGCTTTCCCATGCCTAAAAAAACCTTGATTTGCTAAAGCTTAACTTTCGCAGTTTTTTTAACCCAATTTCCACCCAACAGGGCCTGTTACGCGAAAATGGATTTCTACATAACTTCGATAAATGCTCCGCTAACGTATAAAATTATCAGTGCTGGCTCAAAAGGCCCTGTTCTGACTTTGCGTATAACCAATACACAAGAAAAAGTGCGACACGTAGAGCCGCGTAAGCGAAATCGCACTGCCGTGCATACCACATATTTAGCCCACAGCGTATGTACTCCGGGATTGACACCAATGCGATAAATCCACACAGTCGCTTTCCGATATTGAAATGAATAACGTATCTCCTTGCAGCCCAACAAACAACCAAGCCCCGACCGTCAGGGAGGGGAAAATTCCCAGCGCGTAGGGTGCCCTCTTAGCCCACACAGATTCTTCTCCGGTAGGGTAGGCTCTTAGCCCACGCGTCTCTTCCGACCGCGTAGCGGTCGAATATGCATAGCCGCGGGTATCCGCTAATACCCTCACTACACAGCCGTGCCACGCGGCGGGCGTCCTAGTATTTTGCAGGTGGAATATCGCTCACGGGCGATTCTGCGTCGAAATTGACGCCGAGAGGTGGACTTTGGCACACTGGCAATAGGGGCGCAAAACGCAGGGCACCTAGTTCGCTCGGCGAACTAGGTGCAGATAGCAGTAGGAAACCGTGAATTAAAATTCCTCCAGATAATACAAATGGTTTTGCAAGGCTGCCTCTATCTTTTTATCGAGTTTTAGTTCACCAAGTCGAATTTCCATAGGTTTGATTGTAACCTTGCATTGCTGTGCCAATACCGTTTGTATTTTATCTTTAATTAAGACTTGCCCGCTAAAACCATATATTTCCACCAGCCCCTTGTATAGCTCGCGAACATATCCGTCCATTTGGCTGCGGGGCATCAATATAGCCCCCGCGAAGTGATTAGCCATACGTTCGATATTGCAATAGCTGGTTTTTATTCGTTTTTGCATGGCCAGCGTATCGTCAAGCGTATGACATTTTTGCCATATCCCAGAATGTAGTACGACATGCCCTAATTCATGGGCAACTGAGAACCTCGCCCGTGCGGGCTGCTTGCTAAATGTGTCCTCATCAACAAAAATATCAACCCTTCCTGATTTACAGACAAGACTTGCGATAACATTAAACCTGTCCTGAAGATCGGGCAAAGGGATGATATCGTTGACCAAAGGGTGATTTTCGGCAACAAAATCTATGTCAACGGGGATTTCGATTCCTCGTGGATATGCTTCTCTTAAAACTTCCGAAACTTTGACACTGTAGCATAGTTACCGGGACAGCGGTATCCCGATCCTTTCATTGTGA
>CAZICK010000055.1:0-25931 GCA_964537505.1 uncultured Pirellulales bacterium | reverse complement strand
GCGTAGGATAGGTGGGAGGCGTTGATGCGGTGTTCTCGGACATCGCGGAGCCATCCTTGAAATACCACCCTTGCTATGTTAGTCATCTAACCTTGACCCGTGAATCCGGGCAAGGGACCGTGCTAGGTGGGCAGTTTGACTGGGGCGGTCTCCTCCTAAAAAGTAACGGAGGAGTTCAAAGGTACCCTCAGCGTGGTTGGCAATCACGCATAGAGCGTAAAGGTATAAGGGTGCTTAACTGCGAGACTCATAAGTCGAGCAGATACGAAAGTAGGACTTAGTGATCCGGTGGTCCCGTGTGGAAGGGCCATCGCTCAACAGATAAAAGGTACTCCGGGGATAACAGGCTGATCGCCTCCGAGCGTCCATAGCGGCGAGGCGGTTTGGCACCTCGATGTCGGCTCATCACATCCTGGGGCTGTAGGCGGTCCCAAGGGTTCGGCTGTTCGCCGATTAAAGTGGTACGCGAGCTGGGTTCAGACCGGCGTGAGCCAGGTCGGTCCCTATCTGCCGTGGGCGCAGGAATCTTGTGGAGATTCAATCCTAGTACGAGAGGACTCGATTGAACCAACCTCTGGTGCGCCAGTTGTCCTGCTAAGGGCATCGCTGGGTAGCTAAGTTGGGAACGGATAACCGCTGAATGCATCTAAGCGGGAAGCTTCCTCCGAGATTAAGATTCCATGTTTTCCGATTCGTCGGAAAACGAGAGCTCCCTTGTAGACCACGAGGTAGATAGGCCGGGTGTGTAAGATGCGAAATCATCTTAGCTAACCGGTACTAACGAGCGATTGCTTGACCACATTATTTTTTAGCTGACCGGGGCTGGATTTTGTACGACGCGATCTGTGGTAATGCATTAGTATGCATACCAAGCGTGTGAAACAAAGTTCCACCCTAAGCTGGGCCAGATTTTATCAAACAGATGTAGAGCGAAAATTGTGTGAAACATCACCAAGGTAAAGTCATGCCCTCAACAACTCCAAAAACGCTTCTCAGCACGATTGCACTTATACTCATATTTAATATTTGCAGGTATCGATCGGTTACAGCCGATCGATCTCGAACTTGTTGGTGGCTATACCCAACGTGAAACGCCTGATCCCTTTCCGAACTCAGAAGCTAAGGCGTTGGGGCCGATGGTAGTGCGTAAGTGTGAGAGTAGGTCGCTGCCAACATTTATGGAAGCCCGTTGGTTACCCCAACGGGCTTTCTTTTTTAGCCGCATAGCCGCCAATATCCCTATTCCACGCCGCACCTTCCTGTTCCCCGTTATTTCTACATCAGGCTGCAAGCAGGCGTACCTTTGCGATCCATCGGCCAAATCAAAAAGGCCGTTATGTTAAGGCCCGGCGCCAGGGTTACCGTCTCGCTGTTTCAGCCGCCGGTCTGTATGGAAGGCTCATCCGAAGTTGATATTGAAATAGACGGCCGCTCTCCAAGAATGGATAATCCCATTACCTTATCACGTCATTCACACGGGATTGATATTTCTTACGGACGTGACTCCAAAGCCTGTGTTCTTCTCGCCAGAGATGTGCCGGGCGATTTTAACCAGGCTATTGAAAGGGCGTTTCCGAGAAATAGCGAGAACAACGTCAAAGCAATGTTTAGCTGCCCCACAACAAGAGTCAGCCGCGGCGGCCCACCTGATATTCTGGACACCTTTGAGGCAAAGCGGTCCGAGTCGAACATAGATCGCTGGAGCGGTAACTGGCTGGGCTATTCACGTTACAATTGCATTGTTTTAACCGGCCGGGAAATAACACTTGCTCCCGGGCATGTCAAAGCCGCTCTTCTGAGATACGTTGAGTGTGGCGGGACAATGGTTGTCACCGGGCGGTGGTTTGCACTTTGACACTCAAAGTGAGCTTACCCCACAAATCGCTCAGCACTATTGGTACGACGGCGGCAGAAGCAGAGACGTTGACAGGCCCTCTTAAATGAAAATTGGGTTTTAAAAATGGCCGGCAACTGATGTCCCCCAATATAGACAATAGCCGAACAGAAGATCTTTATGCTATACTGATACTATTTGTTTTTCAATCTCTGTACGTAATTTCCGCAGAGCTTTGTTTTGAATTTGCCGTATTCGCTCTTTTGACAATCCTAACGCTGCTCCGATTTGTTTGAGTGTCATAGGAGAAGAATTTTCGTCGCTCAGTGAAAATCGCATCTTCACTACCGACCGTTCTGTTCCGGAAAGGTCGGCCGAGTTGGCCTTGAAAATGGTTCGCACTTCGTCGAGTCTTTCTTCGCGTATTGAGTTGTGTAGATGTTCGAGGTGATCGTCTTTTTCCATGGCCTGATCCAGTTGTGTGGTAAAAAGGCTGCGGTACCGATAGTAGCGCCTGGCAACACGGGAAAAACCTTTTAGAATGGCTCGGCAGGCGTAAGTACTGAACTTAAAACCACGTGCACAGTCGAATTTGTCGGTGGAATGCAGCAGGGCAATACTGCCTTCGCTGACCAACTCGGCAAAATCAATTCCATAATAGTCCACCTGTTTGGCCATCGCCAATACCAGTCCCATGTTTCCGGTTACGATCTTGCCGCGTGCGATTAACTGTTTTTCGTGCCAGCTCAGCAGTTTTGCGACCTCGGTTTTTCGTAGCGCCTTTGCTTTCAGCAACTGACATCTCAATTGAGACATATTGTGCCGAGCGTAATTCAACTGCAAAAACAAAACTTCCGACTCTTGGGCGTTAAGTGACATCCCGGGCGTAAGGTCGATCTTTTGCTTCATGATCGAAGCCATCTTTGTACGATTCTGAAAACGATCATCGCACATGTACGATACGGGTTTGCTCAGTATTTTTTCCAGGTTATTTCGCTGAAATGGTGTCAATTTCAGTCTGTTAATCTCAGACTGCAGCTTCTGACGACAGGGATCGCGCTCGACAATCATAACGATTTACTCCCTTCCTTCTCGAAAAATCACCTAACCCCTTTTTCCGACACAGCTTACGCCCAGTAGCCTTAGGGGTGACCATCTCTGCTTATCCTATACCGCCCGGACTTTACCTGAAACAGATCTCCAGTACAATCGTGTTTATCGCCATTTTGTACTGTTAAAAAAATGATTTTACTTCAGGAAAAAGAACGCATTGCGGCAGGCAAAAGTGTCTGCTGCAACAGGCAAAGGAATGCGTAACGTCATCCGGAAGATACTGCACCGCTCAAATTGACTGGTTCTCATCGCCAAGAAACAAGGCTTAACTGATTGCAAACAATAAAGTTACAACACACTCAAATCGTATGTTATCTGGGTTTTCAGAACTACTCGGATAGAGGCTCAACAGGAAGTAAAAGGGTGCATGTCAAGTTTGTAGGTAGAATTTTGCCCTCCGGGATGGCAAAATAGGTAAATTTGACAAAAAGCCTATTTGCCATGGAGGGCATTATCATGGATACCAAAATACTGGACGAATTGAAATGGCTTGTAGCCAGAAATCATCTCTGGCTGGTGAGATATTAATTGTCGAAAGATTTGGATGATTTGACTAAGCGACATCAGGGCCGGGAAAATCACTGGCTGCATGAGAAACCTACCTACAAACGTGACATGCACCCAGGAGAACGGCTGTAGATTCTCCCGTGATCTTGGTCGCCCATGTTTTTGCCGAGGCGACAACTGTCGTTGCAGAGGTCAAGGTAACTCTATTCCGTCTGGTCGATTTTGGTGCGTCTGGAATGGAAGGGAAAGATAGTTACAGAGCCTTTATGTTCCCTGAACTTTTTGCTTTCCTCCAGTTCGTCCATGTATAGTGGAAAAATGCCACTTTTGTTTTTTCGGTGAATCAGAAAGCCGTCCTTGTCACGCCTTTCCGTTTTCTCCCAGGTTCCTATCAGGCAGATTTCGCCCTTTTCTTTTCTCCATGTGGTCTTGTTGTCATCGATTCCTTCGGTATTTTCAAAGGCAAAGAATGGCCAGGCGTTTCCGGTTTTACGATAGGTTTCACCTGCCAGCGGGGCTTCCTGACATCCGGCGGAGAACAGCACAGGTAAGATCATCGCCAGAAACAGTGCAAAGCCAACGAGACGTCGCAAGGGAAGGTGTTCTTTCATGTCTGGTTCCTTTCGCGGTGAAAATATGTGTTCATATTAATACTGACAGCAAGTATAAATAGGACGAATTACGAATGTCAAGCCTATTTATACTCATAACGATTGAGTTTCACCTTTTTCTTATTATGTATCCAATGTTTATAGTCGGGGCGTTTTGGCCGTGAATTTTAATCTGAATCGCAACGTTTTATCTCATAGCAAACGTGGGATTTATATATCTCTGCCGCACAGGGCGGCCCAAGAAGCTGTTTTTGAGCTGTCAAGGACACTTGTTACCAACATCAACCATTGCAAACGGCTGAATACTTACGCTTCTAGTAACGGCGAATCACTCCAATAACTATCCCCTGGATATTTATCTGGTTTACATAAATGGGCGGAAAATCCGGGTTGGCAGCTTCCAAACGAAAACCTTTGTTGTGCCGATAATATTTCTTTAACGTTGCTTCGCCGGTTTCCAGCATCGCTACAACAATTTGGCCGTCGCGAGCTGAATCGGATTTTTCCACAAGCACATAATCACCGTCGCGTATCTGCTCATCAATCATACTGTCGCCACGGACTACCAGGGCGAAAGTGCCTCCGCGACTGTCAAACATACCAGTTAAATCGAGAACGTCTGGATTCTCAATGGCTTCCAGTGGAACCCCGGCAGCGATACAGCCAACCAGTGGATAGCAGCCAAGATCGCCCAACCACGAATCCTCCCCAGCCCCGGCGATATCGTCGCCTCCGCAGGAAAAAATCGCCCCAGTCTGGGCAACCGATGGATCAATCGTCAAAGAACGTGCCCTGTTTGGACTGCGATGCACAAGCCCTTTTCGAACGAGAGCTTCTACATGTTCGAAAACTGTTACTTTGCTTAGTCGAAGTTTCGCAGCCAACTCCTGCAAGGTCGGGGAACAACCATTGCTGACGCGACAGAGATGGATAAGACGAAGTATTTGTACCTGTCGCGGAGTCAGAATCGCACCGTGCTGTTTCGATGAGCCGGACCTTTTGCAACTGCTTTGCCGAGTAGATTGTTTTTTCATCAGAATTTCTCCACAACCCAACCAAACGGTACGATTGGCCGGCCAAAACCATATAATCGCCGGAAATTGATGTACGGATATCATTCCTTCGAACCGGACCAGCGGGACTACCTTTCGATCGCTTATCCGGCAGACCCACAGCCTCCAACAGGTAATCCATAATCCCGGCAAACCAACCGGCGGTGGCCTTTGTTCGGTTAAACAAACCGGCTGAATTGGCTTGTGGTTTCTTAGTCGAGGTCGCCGGCCAAATTCGCTCGTATTGGCCGCCTGGGCCAAACTTACAAACCGGAACATCCAAATCTTCATTCTGTATTCGGCAAACCATGGTATCCTGCTCCTTGAAGCAACTTAAAGATGCCTGATGCCCAATCTCTACCGGGTCTCAGATGCGCATCTGGTTAGGTGTCTGTTAGGCTAATAGAACATCGGACGGGAGGAACCTGAAGCATGAATTTCCCGTGAAATGGAAGAACAAAACACCGAATTATCCGACGGTTTGATATTATAGGACGCTCCTGATACCGCAGTGGTATGAACACCTGTGCATCAGATCGTTTGTTAGCTCGTCCATCTGTTTACGCAGTGTCGTTAAGCTTGCCAAAAATCATTCGGCCGGCGGATGTCTGCAGTACCGAAGTGACTACTATATCGACTGTCTTGCCAACGGACCGACGTCCCTGCTCGACCACGATCATTGTGCCGTCGTCCAGATAGCCGACCCCCTGCTCTGGTTGATCACCCGGTTTGATCATTTTGACACTCATCGATTCTCCCGGCAGCACGACCGACTTCAAAGCGTTAGCTAGATCATTGATATTTAACACCTCCACACCACGCAGATGTGCAACTTTACTCAGGTTATAATCGTTGGTAACAATTTTGCCGCCGAGTTTCTTGGCCGCGGAAACGAGCCGATGATCGACCGATTCCAACTTCTCACTAACCGACAAGTCAATGTTCTCGACGCTGATGTCAAGCTCCTTGTTATTCTGCATCTTGTTGAGCATATCGAGACCGCGGCGACCTCGGTTACGCCGCAAGCGATCAGCCGAATCAGCAACGGTTTGTAATTCACCCAAAACAAAACGCGGAATAACCAACGGTGAACTCAAAATTTTAGTAGCGGCAATGTCAGCGATCCGACCGTCGATAATCACCGATGTGTCCAGGATTAACGGAGCACCTCCCTTGGTCTGTTTGCTGAACTCAACATAGGGAATAATAAACCGGAAATCATCCTTGGTCTGCAAAACAAAGATAACCGTTAAATAACAGCACAAAATATTAATCAACGCCTTGATGCCGGGGCTGGCAATGTAAAGAGCGTTCCGCTCGGATATGTTATAAGCATCGTAGAGTAAACCAACAATGTAATTGAATGCCATACCGATCGCCAGACCCGCCAATACGCCAAAGAACAGGCCTGCCAAAGCGACCACGCTTTTTCGCGGAACCAAAGAATCAATGGCAAAACCAACCAGCCCAACAGCAAAACACCCAATAACTGCAAACCATATACTGACTTGCACGTTACTACTGCTATCCTTGAAGTCAAAAAAACCGCCTTCTGTAAAGCCCAACAACATTACCGATGCAATTAGAAGAAAAAATACTGAGCGAATAGACCATACTAACATAATAATGACCCTCTACTATTGAATAATATTAATACGAAATAAAACTATTGTAAACGAATCCGCCACAAAACGGCCAGCGCCCATACTATCTGCTCCCGATCAAATATCTTGGTATCGAATTTCTCGTTGGCGGGGATCAAATGCACTTTATCGTCACTGTAACGGATAATTTTGCAGGTGACTCCGATTTGGTCACGCAGTTGCACTACGGCGGTAGTGCCGTTACGGGAAGTGATCGAGGGAGTCAGTATAACCAGATCGCCGTCACAGATTCGCGGAGCCATACTGTCGCCGTCAATCCGCAAGGCGAAGGCATCAGGAAATCGTTGGTAGATCTCAGAACATTCGACAAACTCACAAACACCATCGGGTAAGACCTCGGCCAGTTGTACAAGCTTGACCTGCCAGGCATCCAGCCTGGGCAGATCTACGGCTGTGGAGGTGGAACGGACCGCTCCGGCCTGCACCTGCAAATGATCGCCTTTCAGACTTTTTTGTTTTTTTCGATGATGTGCAATTATCTGATCCAACTCGACAATGCCTAGAGGTTTACCGGATGATTGCGGATCTGCCGACCAGAAATGGACGATGCCCGCCGCCGTACATCCCAGCACCGGCAGCCAGGGGGGCTGCGAAGGAGCTCGGTCCGGGGCCGGATCGTCCGTGGTCTTGGATAAACTCTTTTGAGAATCCGCATTATTGCCGTTTCCGGCGGTTTTAATGTCATGGGTTGCCGGTTTTGCGGCAATTTCCCCGGAAGTTTCAGGCAGCAACTGAGAATCGGACAGTGCCTTTTCCACTGTTGTCTTCTCGTCCAGTAGCTCAATAAAGGCATTCAGGGAGGTCCAGACGGAAGGATCCCGCTCCAGCAAAGCTGAAATCTTATCAGCTAACGGTTTGGGTATGGGGCGAACTACTGTAGAACTACCGGAGGTTTTTCCGGTGAGCAGCCAGCGAATATCCGCCCCGGTCAACTCACAGATAGCACAAAGAAGACTTGCCGGCGGCATACGGTCCTGCTCATAGTAATTATACGTGGAAGAACTAATGCCTAACATGTTGGCAAATAAGGCTTTACCTCTTTTGCCGGCATGATCGCAACGCAGTTGGCGAATCCGTGAAATAACCGCCTTCTCGTCAATACGGCTTGTCGAACGAATCATAAAATCCATAAATATGAATAATAATGCTGACAAATTATCGCATTTGCGATAATATACGTGATTACGCAACATTCACTGCGTAATATTCGCATTAACAGCGTTAATGCTAGACTAGTACCGCATTTTATGGATTTGGTCAACAGTTAATTTGGAGAAAAACGATTATGGAACCATCAGAAGTTAAGGCTGAAACAAAAACAGAGGCAAAAAGAAAGACTAAAACCGAAATCACGGCCAAAAGTAAAACCTCCGGCAAGAGCGATTCGGTTCTCAGGTCAGTATTCATTAAAGATGACGATGAGGTTCAATATGGTAAAATTGGCGGATGAACTCATCTGCAACCTGATCGTAACCGGCGCCGCCGATGCCATGGACAAAATCGGTTAAACTCATCATTATCATAATAGCAGTTTGGATGCCAAAGTTAACCAAAAGTTACAACTTTCAACAAGATACAGGACTTGAATCCGAATACGAGATTTGTTATATTGTATCCATTCAAAATGAGAATGTTTGGAAACCTTTTTGGCAAAAGAGTTGCCAAAAACATGGTGGAAAACCGCTAACTGGACAGTTTCATCTGCAAAAAAAAGTATAAATACAAATGGCAAACGCCACGACAAAAAAACAGCTTGCCACCAAGTATCGAAAACTGCAGGAGATTCTCAATTCCTGCCGAAAGGTGCTTGTGGCTTATTCCGGCGGAGTAGATAGTACTTTTCTGCTTAAGGTTGCCGTCGATTGCCTGGGCAGGCAAAACGTATTGGCTTGTATTGGTGCAAGTGAGTCGCTGGCCGGCAGTGAACTCGAAACGGCCGGCGAAATCGCCCGGCAAATTGGAGCCGAGGTCCAAATCGTTTATCCCCGTGAAATGTCAAACCCAAATTATACCGCCAATTCCGCCGACCGCTGTTTTTACTGCAAATTAGAGCTGTATCAGCTTCTGAACAAAATAGCGCAGCAGGGCCATTACGATGCGGTCCTATGCGGCACTAACGCCGATGATCTCGGCGATTTCCGCCCGGGTCTGCGGGCGGCCAAAAAATTCGACGTCAAAAACCCCATCGCAGAAGCCGGCTTGAACAAAGATGACATACGTGTTTTAAGTAAAGATCTGGCCCTCGCCACATGGAACAAACCCGCTCAGCCGTGCCTGGCCAGCAGAATGGCCTACGGCCTGGAAATCACTCCCGAACGACTCAAACAAATCGAAAAGGCAGAAAAATTCCTGCGCAGCACAGGACTGTACGAACTGCGGGTGCGCCATCACGGCAACATGGCCCGGATCGAAGTGCCAGTCGATAAAATCCCCGAACTGGTAAAAAATGATCGCCGCAATGAAATCGTGGCGTTTTTCAAAAAGTTGGGTTTCACCTACGTCAGTCTCGATCTGCAGGGTTTCCGTAGCGGCTCCGCCAACGAAGTACTGTAAATGTCTCTGCGTGTTGGGCATCGGCTCAACCCGGTAACTTCGTGACAACTTGTAGCGAGCCGGAAAAGTCTATTGATTTCAGTTCCGCTATATCTTCCAAACCATCCACATACAACAGCAATGCCTGCAGTTTACTCTTGCGGATTACTTCCAGGGCCGCCGAGAGTATAATCCTGCTGGTAGATATTTCATTTGTCGCTCTTTTTTTTATGGGCGTTTTTTTCTCTTTATCCGTCTTCTTAGCCATGACTCATCTGCACATCTGACTCACTTACACCAGGTTTTTCTTATACCATTCGATAGCTCGGCAGATTCCTTCTTCAAAACTTACCGACGGTTCGTATCCGATCACTTTTTTTGCCAGGCTCACGTCCGCCAGCGAGTGTTTTATATCGCCCGGCCGCGGATCGGTATATACGGGCTTTATGTGTTCTTTGCCCAATAGCTTCCTGATCTCATCAACCACGGCATTAACCGTCACCGACGCGGCGGTGGATATATTGACCGCCTGGCCGTGGGTTTCTTTGGCACTGGCGGCCTTCCAGTTCGCCTCGGTTACATTATCTATGTAAGTAAACCCGCGAGACTGCTCACCATCGTCAAAGATTCTCGGCGGTTTGTCGCGCAACAGGGCCGAGACAAACAACGGAATCGCAGCAGCGTATTGACTTCCCGGATCCTGCCGCGGCCCAAATACGTTATAGTAACGCAAACATATCGTTTCCAATCCGTAGCTTTCGAAGAACGTCCGGCAGTAAATCTCTCCGATTGCTTTACTGGCCGCGTACGGACTTATCGGAGCAAACGGCAGCCCTTCATGTTGGGGCAGCACCTTGCTGTCGCCATAGACCGAGGAGCTTGAAGCGAAAACAAATCGCTTAACCTGCCCCTCACGAGAGGATTGAAGCATATTGAAAGTTCCCGTGGCGTTCACCTCGTGCGTAGTTGCCGGGTCCTTGATCGATCGCGGCACACTGCCCAGTGCCGCCAGGTGATATACTATGTCCACCCCTTCGACCGCCTTTTTCACTGTCGCTTTGTCCCGAATATCCCCTTCGATCAATTCAATCTGGTGGTCAACCGCTGTGAGATTTTCACGCTTGCCGGTCTCGAAGTTGTCCAGTACGCGCACCTGCCGCCCCTTCTCCAGCAGAAACCGAACCATGTTACTACCGATAAAACCCCCTCCGCCTGTCACCAGAGATAAGCCCATTTTTTTAACACCTCATTCCAGTTTTGTTAGTCTATTCCAAAAAATAATCGACTATTTTGGCCTGTCACTTCGGCTATTTCCTCCACATTTTCGCCCCTTAACTGGGCCAGTTTTTCAGCGATGTGTATCAGCAACGCCGGTTCGTTGGGTCTGATATTGCGTTGCGGCTCCGGGCTGAGATACGGACAATCGGTCTCCAGCATGGTCATCTCCAACGGTACGTATTGTGCAGCTTTTTGCGTTTCCCGGGCACTGCCGAAGGTGAGCACTCCCGTAAACGAAACAAAATATCCCCGTTCGATCAGCAACTTTGCCTCGCTGGTCCCTCCACTGAAGCAATGAAACACAATCGGCACATCGTCTCGACCCCATTCATCCAGTATCCCAAGGCAATCCTCTATCGCATCACGGCAGTGAACCACCACAGGTAAGGCCGTTTCCCCCGCCAGAGCCAATTGCTCCGTAAATACCTGCTTTTGACTGTCTTTGTTGGATAATTCGTAATAGTAATCCAGCCCCACCTCTCCGATTGCCGAGACCTTTGGGTTCTGGGCCAGGTAGCGCAATTCTTCCAGCCATCCTTTTGCCTGTTTGCCGGCCTCGTGCGGATGCACTCCCACACTACAGTACATCCCGGAATATTGACGGCTCAACTCAATGCCGGCGACGCTGTCTTCCAGGTTGGTACCTATCGTAACCCACCGGTCCACCCCAGCCTGACCAGCACGGGTCAGCACCTGTTCGAGAATATCCGAATATCCTTTTCCCGCCAGGTGCGTGTGAGTATCGATCAACCGCATGTCCCATTTCCCTGTTCAATCTTCGGCTGTCTGCCACTAATACCTCGGCGGCAAAAACACGTTTTTCCAATGCCGGATGTTCGGCTTACCCCGCTCGGGTACTATCACTACCACTACGTCGAATCGACAAGGGAAATCATAGAGATTATGGGCGTGAATAAACTGCCGTGCCACCGCCGCAATATGTTTTTGTTTGTGGTAGTTAACCGTCTCCTCTCCCTGAACGAGTTCTTCGCTTTTTCGGGTCTTGACCTCGACGAATACCACCGTCTCATCATCCCGCATAATCAGATCGACTTCGCCTTGCTCGACGGTGTAATTACTCTGCAGAATCCGGTATCCACTCTTCTTGAGATATTTTTGTGCCAGCTTTTCTCCTCGTTGCCCCAACTTGTTTCTTTCCCGTCCGCTGGTCACAACCTGCGCACCCTCAGCTAAGCGAACACAACAACCGCAACTTCCATCGTGCGATAGAAACACGTACGCCACTTTCTCTGAACTTTCAGATGCCCTGACTCTCGGCCTCTTTCCTGCCCGTCCACATTTCACGCAACCGCACAGCCTTACCGGTCCGTTTCCGCAGAAAATACAACTTGCTGCGCCGGATATAGCCTGAGCGAGTAACGTCCACTTTTACCACACTGGGCGAATGAATGGGAAAAATCCTTTCCACGCCTTCGTTATTAACGATCCGCCGAACAGTAAAAGTTTCACTGATACCGCTGCCCTTGCGGGCGATGACGGTTCCGTTGAATACCTGGACTCTTTTCTTTTCGCCCTCGATAATCCGTACATGAACATCCACGGTATCCCCAACGTTGAATTGCGGAATATCCTCTTTGAGATGTTTTCCTTCAGCTACATTGATTAAATTCGATACCATAACACTTCTCCTATGTTAAATCACTATCATCACGTTTACTATTGTTCAGCAGGTCAGGCCGTCTTCGTCTGGTTCGCTCCAGGGCCTGTTCCTGTCGCCATTCCTTTATCGTCTGATGGTTGCCTGACAGCAACACTTCCGGCACCTTCCATCCGCGAAAATCCGCCGGCCGGGTAAACTGCGGATATTCCAGCGTATCTTCACTAAACGATTCCTCAATGGACGAATTCTCATCGCCCAGCACTCCGGGAATCAGCCGGGCTATCGCATCGACCACCACCATCGCCGGTATCTCTCCGCCGCTGAGCACATAATCGCCAACGGATATTTCTTTCGTGGCCAGATGTTCTCGTATCCGTTCATCGAATCCTTCGTAGTGTCCGGCTATCAGCACTATTCGGCTTTTCTGGGCCAGTTTTGCCGCCGTGCTTTGATCAAAACGTTGGCCCTGCGGCGTCAGAAGTATCACTTCATCAACCGGACCGCCTCGACTGGTCAGATCATCGGCCGCATCGAACACCGGTGGGCACATCATTACCATGCCACTGCCCCCTCCGTATGGGCGATCATCCACGCTACGATGTTTGTCTTGGGTATAGTCACGTATGTCGGTCAGCACGATTTCCAACAACCCTTTTTCCTGGGCACGCTTGATAATCGATTGGCCAAACACGCCGGCAAACATCTCCGGAAACAAACTTAGCAAATCGATTCGCATTATTTCATTACCATCAGCTCGACGCAACAACTTCTCGTGCCGCTTCCGCCCGGTCCGGCGGAAACTGCCAACTTATTAGCCACGCTGTTTATCCGCCGGGCCTGCGCAAAGCTCAGATGTACCTTGGCGGTTTCCACAACGCCCGCTAGACGGAGACGATACCTTTCCTGCCCAGCAGATTTCGTACAGTATCGCTGGGGGCCGCTCCTTTGTCCAGCCAGAAGCGTATCCGCGATTCATCTTTGATCACCACTTGTTTTTCTTCATCGGGCGAAATCGGATCATAGAAACCCAGGTCTTCCAGTACTCTGCCGTCACGCGGATTACGCATTTCCATCGCACTGATGCGATAGAAAGGCCGATGCCGACGACCCATTCGTTTCAGTCGAATCCTTACCACTTCGTTAATTCTCCTTATTTTTCTGCTGTTGGTTTGCTTTTACGTTTTTGCAAGCCAAAACATAGCCATTAACAAATATGCTCACATTACCGCAGTCAGCCTGCGCCCGCTGTGCTATTTCTCTTATCTGCTGGTCGGTCAGTTTCTCCAGGTGCGACTTTTCTTTTGCCGTCATGGCCTTTACCGCTCGTCGAAAATCGTCGTATTCTTCTTCGCTCGGAGCCGCCAGCATTGCCAACTCCGATGTGCCGCGAGTGTCCCGAAACTGACTGCGAAACGCTCGGCCGAATCCACTCTGCCTGAATCGGCCTACATACTCCAGATATTCTTCTATGTTCGCAAAGCTGTCCATCTTCGGGTCATCGCTGCCCTGTTACATAACCATAATATTCACGCCTGAAAACAATCCTTTTGACTCTGACGCTATCTTCTTTTACTTTTTTTCTTGCGATCTCCTTTTTTCCGTTTCGACCGCTGCTTGATCTTCAGTCCCGGCATCTTGCCGCCGAACATATCCATATTACCCAATTGCTTCATCGCCTTCATACGGCCCATCATCCCCATTCCGCTCATTGCCTTCATCATTTGCCGCGTCTGGTTAAATGTCTTGACGAGTCCCGATACGTACGTTGCGTCGGTTCCGCTGCCCCGCGATATACGCCGCCGACGAGACCCGTCGATAATATCAGGATCACGCCGTTCTTCTTTAGTCATCGAATGGACAATCGCCTCGATCCGCGTAATCTCCTTATCGTCGATATCCATCCCCGCCATCGCTCTGCCCATTCCCGGCACCAGTTTCATCAAATCTTTTATTCCCCCCATCTTTTTCATCGATTGCATCTGTTTGAGAAAATCGTCAAAGGTCAGCTCGCCCTTCGACATCTTTTCCTGCATCTTTTGAGCTTCTTCGACGCTGAATTGATCCTGAGCCTTCTCAACAAGACTAACCACGTCGCCCATCCCCAGAATACGACCAGCCATTCGGTCCGGATGAAATGCCTCCAGATTATCGAGCTTCTCGCCTATACCAATAAACTTAATCGGCTTGCCCGTTACCGCCTTGACCGACAACGCCGCCCCGCCTCGCGCATCGCCGTCCAGTTTGGTCAGGATAACGCCATCGAGTTCGAGTTGTTCGTTGAACTCTTTGGCACTGTTAACGGCATCCTGACCGGTCATCGAATCGCACACCAGATATATCTGATGGGGCGTAATCGCCTCACAGATCCGACGCAACTCATCCATCAGTTCGGTATCGATATGCAATCGCCCGGCCGTATCCAGAATCACCACATCCCGGTTGTTCGCTTTAGCGAACGTGAGACCGTTTTTCGCTACTTTTACCGGATCTTTGCTCTTTTCACTATAAACCGGAACATTTATCTGTTCGCCAAGCGTTATCAGTTGTTCTATCGCCGCCGGTCTTTGAAGATCGTCCGCCAACAACAAGGGCTGTTTGCCTTTGGCAACCATGTATTTGGCCAGTTTGGCCGCTGTGGTCGTTTTTCCACTTCCCTGCAGTCCTGCCAGCAACACAATCGTCGGGCCTGGCGAAACATAATATATCTTGCTGTCCACAGGACCCATCAGATTGGTCAACTCGTCATTGACAATCTTGATCAGCAACTGGCCCGGATGCAGACTCTTTATTACCTCCGCTCCCAGCGCTTTTTGCTGTACTAATTCGCAAAAGTCCTTTACTACGCTATAGTTAACGTCTGCTTCCAGCAGTGCGGTACGAACCTGACGCATCGCGTCGCGTACGTTGCTTTCGCTGATTCGTCCGCGCCCGCTAAGTCCGCGGAACACATTATTAAATTTTTGCGTTAGTGTATCAAACAATCCAACTTCTCCCGAAACTCAACCCAACCGCCGTGGTTGTGGCTGGTTTCGCACCGCCGCCTATTGGTGCACGCTCTCCATATACAGAGAACCCAACACTATATACGACCCCGTTGGCAATTGCAAGTCTAATATCCCTGACAATTACCATCCACCCAAAAAAACAGACAAAAACCGATAACCCCTTTGCTACCAAGAGGTTATCCGGGATTTGCGGGAATACGCCATGAACTTGTTCTGGTCCGTCCTGCTAATCTGGTTTGCCTTTGTCGTCCTCTTCGCCTTTGTCATCCCCGGTGGAAGGTCTTTCTTTCGTGTCCGTGTCATCTTCAGCTTCACCTTCGGCAACAGACGGCTCTTCGGTTTCCTCCGAAACGGCCGTTGGAGGCGTGGTTTGTTCGGGTTGTTCGGTTACCAGATCTTCCACGTCCTGTTCAACGAAAACATCTTCCAGATCGGTTCCGTCAACACGCTGTCGCAGCAGAAAATAGATAGTCGTGCTAACCGAAAAGAAAAAGCTCACCACAAAAGCCAGAACAGCCGCAGTCACCAAAGCAACCCAAATCCAGATCAGGAAAGCGGCAAAGATTTCCGACCAATTCAGTCCCATCCAAACAACATCAGGCTGCAGGTTGCCCAGGGTCGGCGCCGGCCAGATAGCCTCCAGTTTGCCGCGAATATTGATAAATGACGTACCGTCCAAATTTATTGCAAGTTTTATGCTGCTGTGCACGGCACAGAGAAGCAAAAAGGCAAAAAAGTGGACAAACAGATAGCAAATGGCCCCATAAACCGCTGCCACCAGGTAGTAGAAACCCATCCGCCAGGGCCGGGCAAAGATATAACTAAAGGATCGGCTGATAGCGTCAAAACTGTCAGAGCCTTCCACCGCAACGGTCGGATACATCAGGCTGTAACCGCCCATCAGGCCCACCGACACCAGGGCGATAATAAAACCGCCCACCAAGGCCAGGGGAAACAAAATTCCACCGATAATCTCGCCAACTACTGGAATGGCGACAACAAGGCTGACCAGGAACATCGCCAGGCAAATAAAAATTATAATCGCTACGGGAATCAGCGGGGCGGAAAAAAAACTGACGAATTTGTCTGCACTGAAGTTCAAAGCCTGTAATGGACCGATCCGCTCATCACGCGAAAAGTGCAGTGCTGAAATACGGCAAATCGCTCCACCGACTACAGCCCAGATCGCCAGGCACATGATAATTATGACAAAAGCGTAAACAGGATGAAAACGCATAAGCCAGCAGGCCCCCAACAGAAGGTCCCGAACTTGCGTTTTTACCGTGGCAAAATCCCGGTCGAGGACCAGGGCATGAACCGCGGTTTGCAAACGGCCAAGTTTGAAATCCACAAAAGCGGCAAAAACCCCTTTGCCTTCCAGGTTTTGAGCAAGACGGCAGGCACGAGCAAGCTGGCAGGTAATGATGATTTGTTTCTTGTCACTTTCAACTTTTTTCCGATCGGTCTCCTTGGACTCGGCCTGAACACGCAGATTAGGTCTGACCAGTTGATCAACACGGCTGGATATCAAATTGGGCGCAGCGGTCCCTCCGATCAGAACGTCAAAAGTACCTCGGTATGCCGCTTTAAGTTCCTCTCGAGCAAGATCACGCTTTCTGGCATGTTCATCCTTATCGCCGCCCACATCAACATTGGTTTCGTACTGATCGTCGATAAAATCGCAACTGAGATCGAAACGATTGGCTAATATCTCGGTAGCGATATCAAAAGATTTGTTGTATTCCTTCTTAATCTCAGAAATCACCTGACCGCTGCGAATAGCCTTTTCCGCAGCATCGGCGCCTTTATTGAAAGGTTCGTCCATGAGCAGTAGTGTTAATTGCTGTTCAATTTCATGACGTGCGTCTCTTCTGAAAGCATTCAGATCGATCCTGGGGTTCTCAGCATAGGCATCCAGTTCGCTAATAACACTAGTCGTATCGCCTGTCTTAACGGGCACACGGGCGGAACTCAAAACATCCAATATCCAGCCTGTCAGAAAAATCAGCACAATGCCGAATATCGCCAGTATAAGCTTGCCCGGCTGTACCGCGGATCGGAAACCCTGAAAGATCTTTACAAACGGCAGGCTTGCCAACCAGTCTTTACAACTGACATCCGATTGAGAATTCTGTTCCGACATGACATATCTCCTTTCGCTTTATGGTTTCTTGGGACCGATACTCTCCCAAAAAGGACTATTTCCGGGATTTTAGCACACCGGACACAAAAAATAACTACATTTCTTACGGCGTTATTATAGTAAACGCCCATGTAGTTGCAATGTTTTTTCACCACGCATATATGAAAAACCAACTTAACACTATACTAACAAAGGAGTTATGCCGAATCTTATCGGCCTCACAGCCTCCGCCCATCGTTGCCTGAGCCTTTTTCATTCGGGTCTTCACTAGCTATCACATAATCATTGCTGAGCCAACGGCCCAAATCGATCAGATGACAACGCTGACCGCAAAACGGGTAGTGCTCTGAGTTCATGGTGCACTCGGGCGGAACTTTCTTGTGACAAATTGGACAAAAACCTTCTTGCATAGCTTAAACAGACTCTTTAGCCTTGTTCTTCTTGCCCTTCTTACCGCCGGCATCGGTGCTTTTGGATTTATCACTGGCATCGGTGCTTTTGGATTTATCACTTTTGCTAGGGGTGTCTTTTTCTTTTTCGGCCTTGGCGGCTTCCTTGTAGGTTTCGCTGCGGTAGTCGGTTTGATAGAAGCCGTTGCCCTTAAATATCAGACCGCCCCCGCTGCCGATCAGCCGCCTTACCTTGTTCTTACCACATTTGGGACACTTACGAACGGGTTTAGCGGTAATAGACTGAAACTCCTCGAATTTATGATCACACTCATCACAAACATATTCATAAGTAGGCATCTTTTCACTCGCTCAAAAAACCACGTAATCGAATTCTTCTAGTAAATATACCAATTCCATTTGGGTTTGCAACGTTTTATCCTGAAGCTCCCGAAGGTCGCTTTTTTCATAGTCCGTGTCATTATATCGTTGGAAAAAGATCTATCGAGCGGCAAATTCCCAATGTTTCCTGAAGCCCCAGAAACGCAACTGCCGATAACTACAACTGCTGCAAAACCTTAGTCTGTAATCCGACTTGGGCCTTTTGAAGAGCTCTTGACCGTGTTATCACTGTCAATAACGCGGTTTTTGGGGGCCTGAGACGATTACTTTGCGACAAACTATTAGAGAAGGAGCCGCAGTAGCGTCATGAGTATATTCAATACACCAATCTCTGCCTTTCGAACAGGACCGATAATACCGGCATTGGTCATTTTGACTTCCATGGGCTGCCAATCTGTCAAATACACCCCTTCCGACGAGGCCAAATACTTCAAGCCCACCATTGCCGTGATGAGCTTTGAAAATCGCGTCCCGATTGCTACCAAATGGCAACTGGGCGACGCCCTCGCCGACCAACTCACAGATCGACTGATGGCCACCAACCGCTATATAGTCCTTGAGCGAGATCAGCTCCGTGCCATTCTCTACGAACTCGAACGTAGCGGCGACCCCGTATTTCGCCGAACCGGACAACTAAGGAAGGGCCAACTCAAAAATGTCCAGTATCTGGTCAAGGGCGTCATCACCGATTTCGGACACATCAAAAAAGCCGGAGGCCTCATGCAACCGGTATTAGGGTTGTTCGGTTCTAACAGTAATTCTATCGCCGCCGCCACCATATACGTTATGGACGTCCAGACCGGCCAGATTGTGGCCAGCACTAACGTCGAAGCCAAGATACGCGACGGGGAAAGCGACGAAAAGGTCAATCTCGATAGCATGGCTTTGGGCGGTTACACTTTTTATCAAACTTCGCTGGGCCGAGCCACTAATGAGATGCTCAACGAGGCCGTACGCGCCATCGCTAACTCCATTGCCGAGCAACACTTCCAACCAAAAATCGCATCCGTCACTAACAACCAGATTATCATCACCGGGGGCAAAGATCGTCAGATTAAGATCGGTGACGAATTTGTCGTGCGACCTCAATCTCAGAAAGTCCTCGATCCAGACACCGGCGATACCCTGGGCCATGTCACCGGCTCAACCATAGGGCACATCCGTGTAACACAGGTTACGGAAAAGTTCTCCGTTGCCGAAATCATTGAAGGCACTCAGTTCTCGCCAGGACAGACCCTCTTTTCTACCAGCAGCGAATCCGGCTCTATTGCCAGCTATTAGATACCAAATGGAGATGATAATTCCCAGTCAATCGCCCGGATTAGCCAATACCTGGATATCTGCCTCGCTCAACGCGTAACTGTAAATACGAACATCGTCCAGTAAACCACTGAAATTCGCAGTATAGACATCTCCTATATGGTTGCCGCCAAGTATGACATCGACAGTGGAGGCGGTATCGATAAGTTGGGAACCTCCATTGTTAGTTGTTTCAGGGTTACCGTCCACGTAAAGTAGTATGCCCTGAACATCCACATCTTTGACATCCGGCGCCACTATCGCCACATGGTGCCACTGATAATCGTTTATTATGGTCGTTCCTGTGATCTGACTACCCCACACAGATACCGTAACTACCCCGTTGACCACCTGATTGAACCACGCCCGGCCGTTAACTGCCGTATCCCCCCAAAACACAAATGTACCGCCGGCATCGGTTTTGATCCACGCTGTCACCGTTCGGGTATATGAGCCGGCGACGCCTTTATAGCCTGTTATTTCTACGTAATCGTCACCACCGTCAAACTCTAGTGCCCCGCCTATCCTGCCTTCATACGGACGCCAAATTGCTCCGCCGTTTAACACGCCGTCGTGCTTTTCGGCACTGTCGGAGGCAATCACGCTGACCAACTCGTCCAGTTTCCAGTGAGCTACCAGGCGAGCCAGCCAGTTCGACGCCATAATAAATAAATCATCCAGGTCAACGGAGTTGATCCGGTCAATATTGACTCCGTCACACCAGTCGTTGACCAGATCGCAGCCGGGTTCCAGCCAGTATTCCGCCAACGCGGAAAAGTCCGCCAGGTTTACCACCCCATTACCGTCAAGATCACTCACATATCGTGCGTAATAACTAATAATCAGATAGGCCTGTCCCGCCTTGCTTCCGCCATCGTTATTATTAGGAGCTCCGATGAGAAAATCACCGTAACCATCGCCGTTGACATCCCCGGTACAGGCCACCGAAAAACCGGAGTTGTCACCGACACTTTCGCCCAATAAGAAAGCATCAGCATCAGACAGATAGGTGTTTTTCGACCAATCGCCTGTTTCTTTTCCCAAAATCAGATATGTCTGACCGGCACCGTCCCCGCTGGCGTCACTATATGGGGCGCCGATAATTATATCGTCGTAACCATCTCGATTGACATCGCCCGCACAGGCCACCGAAAAACCGGATTTATCATCCGCCTCTTCACCGATAAAGGAGGCGTCTGACTCGGTAAGGTAAACATCGGAAGGCCAGGCAAAATCCGGCCTGCCGAAAAACAGATAGGTCTTGCCTGCATTATTACCACCTTCACTATTATGCCGAGCGCCGATCAGAATGTCATCATAGCCGTCCCCATTGACATCACCGGCCGACGCTACCGAACAGCCGGAGTTCTCCAAAACCTGGCCGATGAACGAAATGTCGGCATCGGCCAAATCCGTATCCATTGTCCATCCGTAGGCCTTACCGAAAATCAGATAGGTCTTGCCGGCATTGCCTCCGCCGTCATCGTTATCACGAGCACCGATCAGTATGTCATCATAACCGTCGTTGTTGACATCGCCGGCCGAAGCCACCGACCAGCCGCAGTGATCATAGTTGTATTCGCCAAGAAAGGAGGCATCGACAGCGGAAAGTTCTGTATCCATCGACCAACCGGAAATCTTACCGAAGATCAGATATGTCTGACCGGCCTCCCAATTTTGGTTTTCGTGATTCCAGTACGCGCCGATCAGAATGTCATCATAGCCGTCGCCGTTGACATCACCGGCCGAGGCAACAGACCAGCCCGAATAGTCCCATACGCCCTCACCGACGAAGGAAGCATCGGCTGTGGAAAGGTCCATGCCCATCACCCAGCCGCTGTCCTTGCCGAAAATCAGATATGTCTGACCGGCCCATTCGCCGCCCTCATAATTCTGGTAGGCGCCGATAAGAATATCATCGAAGCCATCGCCGTTGACATCACCCGCACAGGCTACCGAGCGGCCGGAATTATCATCTCTGTCTTCACCAATAAAAGAAGCATTGGACTCGGACAGATCAACGTCCATTGTCCAATCGACATCCTTGCCGAAAATCAGATATGTCTGACCGGACATCCTGCTGCCGACATCATTGCCGTAAGCCCCGACAAGAATATCATCATAACCGTCGCCGTTGACATCGCCCGCACAGGCAACAGACTGCCCGGCATAATCCGCCGCGTTTTCACCCCAAAACGAAGCATCGGCCTTGGAAAGACGGGTACTGTCAGCCAAAGTGCAGACCGGTAACGCCACCTCCAGCAATCCAACTACTGCCAGCAGAAATATCCGCCTAAGCGACAAAGTTGCCCGACAAGCAGTTTGACTTGTTTGGGCGACCATTTTTCTCTTTTCTTGTCCAAACCTGCATCTGGCAAAACAAAACACGTCCCCCCGCTTTATAACCCGGCAGAATTGCACGGCATGTAAACAACACCTGACGTCGTTGCCAGATATCCCGGGCCATTTACTTATACCTGGAACCCCTATTTTACAACACAACGCCCCCCTATGTCAAGGAAATAACGCCAGAAACAGCGATTCCTGTGTGTGATTATTATCTGGCAAATTCAAATAGCCAACCTACAGAACACACAAACTCCCCCTTTTTAACCCAAAAACCGGGTTGTGTTCTTTTATTTGACATTTTAAACCGCATTATCAGTATCAAAAACACAGTTAATTGCATAAAATCGCGATGTAGTATTAGTCAACGCGGACTTTTGCGTGTCATTGCGTTGTTAGCCTGACCCTTAAAAAAATCAACGGCGGATTTAACAGCCTTTTCCTGGTATTCCTGATTACCGTCAAATTGAAGTTCCATAAATCTAAATGTTCCCCACTACCAATTTTCACATTTTAATTCTTGAGGTGCAATTGCCTTTATTGCGTTCATTTTGTCTCTTGTAACAAATGTGTACTTATAGGCGATTGCTTGTGCAACCAGCCATAAATCATTTTCTTGAATCTGTAGTTCTTTAGAGCTTGAAGGACACTCTAGCTCCTCGGGCCTTCTTACCTGCTTCCTTCTATCCTTCCGAGCATATTTCTTGAAAAGTTTAGCACGCAACTCCCCATAAATATCAGCGGTATGTTTATTTATTTCGCAAATAGTCGGGAAACTCTTCCCCTCTATTAATTTACGATATTTCGAAAAATCAAAGCCGCTTTTCGCCGATTGAATATTGGCGCCATAAACAGCTTCACCCCACACGACAGCAGAAAGAATTATACGATCACTTTTTCCTAGCCCCTTTACTTGACCAATAATATCAGCATCTTCTCGATACCAGCGGGCCCATATATTCGTATCAAATAAATAGCATTTCATTTATTTGTCGTCTCCAAAAGCTTTGGCCGCATTATCCCATACTTTGACCACTTTTTCATTTCTTGTTTCTTCTACCCACTTTCCTACATTCTCAACGGTGGAATTCTGGAATTCTTCCGAAATGAACATTCGCAATGGAATATAAGAACCGAAATCTTCTGGATAATATCTGTCGAAATCGAAATCAACCCCCTTACGTTGATGCCCCGCAAAAAAATCCAGTAACTGCTTCTCCAGCCGAGGCGGCAAATCATAAAGTCGTAACACTTCAGCATCTATCTTCAATAAACAACTTTTCTTTTCTTCTTTGTCTTTATCCCCGCTATCTAACATAAACGGCTTTTGTTTTTTAGAAAGCTCAAAATACTCCTCTACTAATTTCTCAAGTCGAGATAAATCTTGTCCAGCAAATGGCACAGGCATTGATCGCATCATACCTGCCGTATTATTCCTTTCCATGCTATTACAGTAGGCAAATGCATTGGCAAAGGGAGAATTAGCTAATGCCCAAAGAGAATTTAATGTCCAAATGAGATTTTCAACAGACCGCATAACAATAAAATTACTTGTTACTGGATATCCTTCTTTATCTATCCATGCTTTTAGCCTCCATGGTCCATTGCTGACACGAGCATAATTTAGCAATATTTGTTGCACTCCTTTGGTAGTACCCCATTGAGGCCTGCGGATGACATCAGATGAAAGGTTCATATAAACTTCGCCCGGCAATTCTGTGATTTTGATATTCTTACTATAAGAACAAAAGCCCTTAACACTACCTTCAAATGGGTCATGGCTGACTGTTATGCTATTCGGCGGCAAGTCTTTACCCTTGAAGACCAAGCCTTGACCGATTCCTGCGACGTTGCTTAGGCAATCATAAGTTTTACAATATTCCCATATTTCCTTTAGTTCGGGAACTCTGAAGCTATAATATTCTGCCTTGTATAATTCCTTTATTGTTAAGAATTCTTCCTCTGCCTGATAACTTACTGCAAATGTGTCGAGTCCAGAGTTGGATACCCGGATATAGGAAATATTCTTTTTCGATTTTTTCTTTCGGCCAAGCAATATAGTTGATAAGTGTCCTGCCTTAACAAAAACATTGTCTGGCAGATTGCATATCGTTCGAATTTCAAAGTTGTCAAGAATATATTTTCTCAAACCCGACAGATTCTTTTTATGCAGAAAACCCTGTGGCAAAATCACGCCAAAAACAGAATTGTCCGGCATGTACGGCAGCGTTTTAGCCAGAACCTCGGCAGCTTTGTTTCCTGTTTCAATACCATCATATTCTGGTTTTTCTTTAGAGAAATTCTCAAATGGTGGATTGCACAGAAGGACAGTTGCCTGTTCCGCTAACTTCCGTAACACATCCGCATTATAAACATCCTTGCTTCTTATATCCCATCCATCTCGATTGGGAATATCTGCCAGAGTTAAAGACAGGCGGGCAATTTCCTGTGCGAAAATGTCTTTTTCCATACCAACAAGATGAGATTTCAAATAATCGTGTCGTTTCCCTTCACTACCCTCGTAAAGAAAACTCAAAAGCCTTGCTCCGGCAGTTAAGAATGGAGCATGACCGCAAGCAGGTTCCATGATTATTCGATCGCCTTCTGGTATTTTCTCTATCCAGTCAACAAGCTGCCAGACAATATAATTCACCAACCAGGAAGGCGTCGCATGGGTTCCAAGTGCCTTGCGCGTTGCCTTAGACACAAGTGTATTTTCATAAACGTATGCAAGCGATTCATTTGTAATATGCGACAGGTTATAGACAGGTTCAACGATTGTTTCTGCAACTTCTGCCATAACTTTTTTCTGAACAGCCTTGGAAACATCAAGTCTATCCGCCGCACCATAATGCCTTTGGACCTTTCCAATCAAATCCTCTATACTTGATATTTTGAGATTTGTAAAACTTTCTACTTCCTTATCTTTCAATATTTTTGCCCCAATAAGCCAGAAAGCAGCCTGAAAAAGCCACTTGCCCATATTATCTGTCATCCTTGGTTTATTACGAGCATTATACAAGCCATCGATAACCCTAACCATTAAGTTCGCCAGATGTTCTCCCTCCTGCTTTTCTATGGCCGGCATCAACCCCAGATCAACAAATTGCAACTGATAACGTTTCTCTACACGCCCAATGGTTTTAGCGCGGTAAATGCTTCTAGGTGAAAAATCATCCTTGTGCTTTTCAAAAAAATTTTTTAGCTTATCTGCTCTTGTTTTTTTCTTTAACATGGCATTATCCCCGGAATAATGCCAAAATTGCAGAAATTCACCGCCACACACTAATACGACTGGAGATCCTAACGAACGATAACTTAACACATGCTCCCCATTAGCATTGCCATTTTCTATAACAGCAATACACGCAGTGGAAGAATTATGAGCCTCGCCAAAAAAACCAACCGCCCCGACTTGATGCCGACCATTTATGTCGCAATAAGCGTAATCTTCCATAAGAGCCTGTCCCTTGTAACCACAGTCTCTTATGTAAGGGATAATTTCTTTAACTGTCAGAGCGCCAGTTGTCATACTAAACACAAAATCCTTTTTTTGCAATTGATTATGCCTTATTTCGGCAACAACTCTTGTTTGACTGCACATTATAGCATCTTGCTATATCACCTTAAACTCTATATCCTCCGCTTCCATTTGCACAGCAGCATTCGTTTTTAATTAGTCGTTGCCAGTATTATACCATTCTCTCGCCGGCTTAATCCTTCCAACTTCACACCCCAAGGCCATTCGACCTCAGTTCCTCCATCCTAACCAATCCACCCCCCCTGTCAACAAAATCCCGACCTCCCTCACCGACTCACCCACCCTTCGCACCTTTCACACTCTTCACACCTTTCCCACTTCTCTAACCTCCTCCCACCATAAGTGGTCCACCCTCTTTCCTTCCACGACCCCTCCGCCCTCCCCCAACTGGTCCGCCCCCCTCAAGTTCGCGCTCCCTCCCAAGTTCGCGCTCCCTCCAACTCCGCCCTCCTTCCTTCTGTCTTCTGAAATCTCAAATCTGAAATCTAACTTTCCCATCCCCCCTACTCTACCTATCCCCCCATCCTCTGTCTTCTGATTTCCCCCCTAGTGCCTAGTGCCTGTTGCCTATTGCCTTCTTTCGCTATCTTACCC
>CAZICK010000054.1:0-25950 GCA_964537505.1 uncultured Pirellulales bacterium | reverse complement strand
AAGAAACCAGTCATTTTTTGGCATATCCATGTACAGATTCTTATGAGGAGCCAAACAATTTTCGGAGGTGTGAAACATGAAAATTGCTGAAATCTTAGTGGTTATTGGTTGTATTATTTTTTTACCCTCAGTATGTCACGGGTATCAGGTTGAAGATCTTATTCAAGCTTGTCAAAGTGGTGATTTGGGAAAGGTAAGAAATATTTTAAGCGATATATCGGACATTAATGCCGAAAATACAGAGGGTCAAACGGCTTTGCATGTGGCAGTGAAAAATCAGAGAAGGGAAATTGCGGAACTTCTGATTGCCAATGGCGCAGATGTTGACGCGGTCAACGATTCAGGTTACACCCTTTTACATCGGGCGGCGTATGCGGGTCATCGTCCCGGTGTGGAGATGCTGCTGTCTCTGAAGGCTGATGTTAACGCGCAGGCGCAAAACGGTATGACAGCACTTTTCTTTGCCTTAGCGGCAGGGCACCGAGATATTTTTGAATTGCTTTTGTCTAACCGCGCTGATATCAACGCCAAGACAACGAAGACTGAAGACAATGAGTTCGACCGTGTGGGGCAAACCATGCTTCACAAGGCAGTTCTCCATTGTGATTATGACAGTGTCCGGTATCTTATTGAAAAAGGGGCGGATATAGAATCGCGCAATACTTCAGGCGAAACGCCGTTATATGTAGCATCAAAGATCGGTGATGAAAAAGCTTTGAAATTACTCATTGACAGTGGGGCTTATGTAAACGCTTGTGATTCCAATTGGATCACGCCGTTGTTAAGAGCGGAAACCAACAGTTACTATTCCATTGTGGAGCTACTTAAAAGCAAAGGGGCGTTTTCCCGTTCGGCTCCCGAACCCGTTAAACCAGTCTGGTGGCGAGAGGGATTTACTGCAGCAGATATTGATAATTATGTTGCCGGTGGTGGAGACATTAATTCGGTCAGCAGTAACGGCGATACGGTTTTGCATTGGATCGGTTCGCAGGATCGTAAGCAAATCAGCATATCGTTGCTGGAGGCACTGGTCAAACATGGCATTAATATCAATGCCAAGAATGCACAGGGCGTAACTCCTTTAGATTTTGCCGCTCGAAACGATAAAGTGGATTTTGCTAAATTTCTCCTTGAACACGGTGCCGATGCCAAGTTAGTCGATATAGAAGGTAATAGCGCACTGCACTACCTGGTTTTTAGCCTGGGTGTATATGGAGAAGAGGGATATACGACAAAGTCGGAGGAAGAAATCGCCAAGTTGCTTTGGGATCATGGTGCGGACATCAATGCCCAAAATGTGTTTAATCATACGGCTTTTTATCGAATCGCAGGAGATACGATGAATCGTGTTATGGGAATTGCGCGTGTGTTTATTGATCATGGAGCCGATGTAAATATAGCAACAATAGGGGGCAATACATCTTTACATAACGCTGTGGAGATAGGCGTTCCTGAGATGGTGGAACTTATTCTCAAGGCTGGTGGAAACGGAGAAGCGAATAACGTTAATGGTAAGTCCCCACTTGACATAGCCAAATTCAGAAACGAGACGGAAAAGATCAGAATTCTGATGAAATATGGCGTCGATATTACTATATTTGAGGCGTCGGAGTTCGGTTTCTCTGAGGTGGTGGAAAGGCTTGTGCAAAAAGGTGTAGAAGTTGATACGGTGAATGATAAGGGTTTTACCGCTTTGCATTTTACAGCCTTTTATAACAAGCCGGCGGTAGCGAAGGTATTAATTGCATCCGGTGCTGATGTAGATCATGTGGGAGCAGGTGATATAACCGCCCTTCATTATGCCGTTGAGAAAGGCGCCAAAGACATCGTAGAGCTTTTGTTGGATGCCGGTGCCAAAGTGGATATTTTATCTGTCGAAGGTTCCAATCCCGTCGGTGTCGCTGTCGCGTATGACCAGCAGGAGATACTCGAACTGTTACAAAGCAAATATCCCGATGTGACAGCCCAATTCAAAGGGGAAAGAACCGAAGCAAATATTCTTAGAAAAGCCCGTCAGGCCGCCCGTCAAAGAAGGCATGAAGATTTCCTCTATATACCTTATCAATGGGCTCTTCACGCTCACAATCCGCTGCATGAAGCGGTAATCAATGGAGACATAAGAACTGTTACGCAATTGCTCTCTGAGGGGGCGGATATAGATAGTTTTGATGATGAGGGTCGTACGCCCCTGGTCTGCGCAGCAATATTTGATGACGAAGAAATGGTTAAACTATTATTAGCACGAGGTGCAGACATCAACCTGCTGGATAAGGAAAGAGGTTATGGCCCAATACATCGAGCCGCTGACTTTGCCCATGTGGAAATGGTGGAGCTGCTGCTTGATAATGGAGCGGACATCCAACTGAAAGCAAAATACGGCGAGTCACCATTACATACCGCAATCGGTTTTCGAGGGAAAGAGGTTCACAAGCTGTTAATATCCCGTGGCGCGGATGTAAATGCTGTAAATAATAATGGTGCGACTCCTTTGCATTATGCTGTCCAAGCTCCCGATAGACTTGATCAAGTTAAAGTGCTGATTAAAGGTGGAGCTGACGTTAACAAAAAGAACGATAAGGGCGAAACTCCTCTGGCAGCGATATTTGGCCGTATGGATTCTATTTCCAATGGTCATCTGGAAATAATCGATTATCTTTTAGAACACGGGGCGGATATATATACGGAAGACAAGAAAGGTAATACCCTTCTTCATATTGCTGTGCAAAACAAGTCATTGAAACTTATCACCCTAGCGATCAAAAATAATGTCGATGTGAATGCTAAAAACAAACAAGGTAATACCGCTTTGCACACGCTGGTCCATCCCTATGTTGTCATGAACGATGTCGATGAAATAGTCAGATATCTCGTTGAAAATGGGGCTGATGTAAATGCTGTGTCCGGTGAGGGTTGGTCGCCTCTTCACGGCGCAATTAAAAGAAGACTAGTGGAAATAGTTCCATTGTTTCTAAAACATAATGCAGACCCAAATTGCCGAGACGACTCTGGGAAAACTCCATTGCATATTGCGGTGGAGATCCAGTCAGTTGAGATGGTCAAACTGTTGCTGGATGCCGGTACGAATCCAAACCTGGAAGATAATCGCGGATTTACACCCCTGAAGATGGCGGAGCGGCACAAAAATACAGCTATTATTAATTTATTGAAACCAAAATCACCCTTAAAATGAAGAAGCATCCTCGAACAAAGATAGGAAATACAACGACATCGTAGTTGAGCCGGGTGAAATGCCTATAGTATCCTATACAGAGTATTATAATACTGTTGGCATAACAGGCGTTGGCAATAATATAGCAGTGAGATTGTCCCGCTTTCGCGGGAATGAGAGGTTTGTGGGCGGTGGTGACAATTGTGGGAAGGAATAAAGTGTTGTGGTGGGGGTGGTTTTGGGTATGATGGGGGGATATGAAAAAGTCGCTCGGACATTTGCCAGAAGTGAAGTAGGAAGAGGTGAAACGGGTCGCCTTGAAGATCCGCGAAGTTGGGGAAGTGGAAAAAGTCAGTTTAATGAAAGGGTGGATAATGAAAAATCTGATTATGATGGCATTGGTAACATTGATTGTTGTACTTGGTGGTTGCGAGAAAAAGGCCGAAAGCAATCCGGAGGCCGAAAAAGCCGCCATCGAATGCTCGCAAGCCTGGCTTGCGTTGGTGGATGCTGGGCAGTACGCCGAAAGTTGGGACGAAGCTGCGGAATATTTGCGGGCAGCCGTGGGTAAAGAAGATTTGCAAAAATCTCTCTTGGCAGCCAAAAAACCCTTTGGCGAAATGGTTTCCAGAAGACTCCAGTCCAAGCAATACACGAGATCAGCCCCCGGAGCACCTGACGGCCAGTATGTTATAATCCAGTACAATACGAGTTTTGCGAACAAGAAATCATCCGTCGAGACGATTACTCCAATGCTGGATAAAGATGGCAAATGGAGGGTCTCCGGCTATTATATCAAATAGCCACGCATGGCAATCCCCGCAGCGAATAGACCTGTTTGATGGGTTGCAGCATTTAGTCAGAATGAGGGCAGGCGAAAGATAAACGACAGTTTGAGCGGGAGCAGTACGATAAGTGTAAAGAATTTCAGCGTATATCCGCTCACACAGCGTGCTGCCGCGTTTTTTTCTCAGGGGTTTAGATAAATTTGCCCTTGCCATCCCCTGCAATCCATGTTAGAATACACAAGTTACTGAACCACTGGTTCATCCCCTCTCATCGAAAAGATGATGCTTTTGGGGGCGAAAGGTTTCGACCGGACGAGTTGAGGTTCGAGTGGCGTGCCCAGGATGTCAGTTGGCCTGGCTAATCATCTGGCAACAAATTTAAATGCCAACAATCAGTTGCGCATGGCTGCCTAATAAAGCGGCCCGTTCACACCGCGACGCCTGCTAGTGGTGCTGAGCGACGACAGCGGGCTGGTCGATTTCGGCTGCTCGGCCCGAAATCGGCAAGAAAACAGTCGAGCTAGCCAATGATGAATCCTGTCGATCGGAGTCATCTGCGGCAAAACTTAAAATGACCGACTATGCACGTAGAAGCTCGTTCTGAAACGTCACGGGACGGGGGTTCGACTCCCCCCGCCTCCAGTTTTCGCTTTGAAAAAAACTGGAAGCATTAGCTGCAACCGCTTAAAGCTTTATGAACTTGCGATAAAGCGGGCGAGCGGATTCGAACCGCCGACGTCCAGCTTGGGAAGCTGGCATTCTACCACTGAATTACGCCCGCAACTGCTTGTATATCCAGAAGTTATAAATATCGGCCTCCTGGGAAATGTTGCCAAAAATCGTCCAAGACACGAATCATACCAAGTCTCTGGCGGTAAGCCCAAAAGGAAGCGTTTCGCCAGATAACCCAAAAAATCTGAAACCACAAGTCATCATTCGTTGTGTGATTTAAGAGCCATCCTTGCGGATCATAGCAAATGATCACGGTGCCGGCAAGGCAAATTTCGACCAAAAAGTCTTCCTGTTATTGCTAATGCCAAGCTTCTCCGGCCGCATACGATCGAAAAAGAGTCGGTTTCGGACATCTGCGACCACTTTTATTTTTTGAGCGGGCAAAAATCACCCCACCATATCCGCGTAGTATCTCAGTCCCTGCAATTCCTACAATCCTCATATATTACTGTCATTTTGTGATTTATGTTAGTTGTTTTGGTTCTCTAATTTGCTTTTGAGGTGTTTTGTTTGCATTATTACAGTGTAGTTATCAAGAAGTTACGCGTTGCACTCGGATGCATGGCTTACAGTTGTTTGAGGACGGCTGTACGCCTCGGGCGCTCTGAGCGAAGTTTTTTCGTAAAGAGGTGTAAAGACCATGCAATCCAGGGCAAAAGGCAGAAAACGTATCAAATCCCGTCCGCATCACCGCATTACTCTCGAGACTCTCGATTCCAGGTTACTGCTCAATGCCAGTTGGCACGATCTTGGTCTCAACGATTTCGAAGATTTTATTCGACCCGGCTATGGCATTCCCGACGCCTTTTTTGCCGATCCCGCCGCCTCGGATTTCGTCGGGCTTGACTTAGTGGACGGACTCGAACTCGATCTGATAACCTCGGACAGCGATTCAAGTTTTTTTGAGTCTTGCGATACCTCCGGGTTCGAGGCGGCCGCGGCCGGTAGTATTTATACGCTGTATCTCGATTTTGATGGTGAACGCGTCTATAGTCGGTCCGGGGATTTCTGGCTCGGCAGCGGTTATGTTGACATTCCCGCCTATAATCTGGATATGTTCGGCTGGGCCGGAAGCGAACAGGAATCGATAGGTTATATTACCGAGTTTGTCCGTGAGGATTATGCGCCGTACAATATTGCGATTACCAACGTCAAGCCTGCTTCGGGCGATTATAACACTATATACGTCGGCGGCGCTAACGATTGGTTTCGTGCCAACAGCAGTGTCATCGGCGTGGCAACATACGATATTGGTAATCGCGACGCCAGCAACTACGGTTTCGCCTTTACCGAGGAGTTAGCCATCTATCAGAATTATTCCGGCGGCAGCATCCTGAACTTCAGCGAATATACAGCCAATCTGATCAGTCACGAAGCCGCTCATAATTTTGGTTCCAATCACGTTAGTGATACAAGCTGTACGATGAATCCTTATCTGCCTCTTAGTCCCCGCGGCCTTTCCTTTGGCAGTGATTCAAAACAGGACACCCAAACTCTCCTGGGCAATAATCTCGGTTATGCCCATGGTCCTGACGATTATGGTAACAGCTATCTTACGGCCCAGATTATTGATGGCCAAAATCTGATTGAAGGTATGTTAGAGCGCCGGGATGATGTTGACAGTTTCACCTTTACCGCCATCGCCGGCGGCGTTATGACCGTTGATCTCGACACCACAATCTACGGCAATCTGGACTCTTATTTAACTGTGTTGCGTAATAGTGACGCAACCATTATCGCCAAAAATGATGATTACGCCGGGCAGGCCGATTCCTATCTCAGTTTCGATGTCGTAGCCGGGCAGCAGTACACTATTAATGTTTCCAGTTTATCGCAGGGTTCTTCAGGCACTTATTCACTGGCTGTCAGCGCCCCGGATAATCGGCCCCGGATCTCGGTCACAGACAGCTCCGGTCTCAGCAACGACCAGACAATTGATTTTGGCACTGCAATCGTCGGCGCCTCAAGCTGGGCCACTTTCACCATCGCCAATATTGGCTTTGATGACCTGATAATTTCTCAGCTTTCGACCGATGGTGATTTCGAGCTTGATCTTGTAAGTCTTTCCGATACCAGCAGCGATGACATTGTTATCGCTGCCGGTGACGAGCTTCAGGTAACTGCAACATTCGAGCCTGATCTGATTGGCGCCTACAGCGGTACGGTTACTATCGCCAGCAACAGTGCCCAGCAAAGCCAACTCACTGTTGATCTGACCGCCTTTGCCCGAGTGTCGCAGCCTGATATTGCTGTTTTTGTCGCCGACGGTGAATTGGTCGGGGATACCCTGGATTTTGGTGATATTTCTCGTAACGATCTTGGTGTCCAAATCATTACCGTCTGTAACAACGGCTCACTTCCCCTGCAGATCACCGATGTCATTACAGACAGTTCAACCTCACCCTTCACTATTATCGACGGTTTTACGGGTGATGTTGTCGCTATCGATCCGGGCGAATCTGTAGATATTACAATCGGCGTTTCCGGTTCCAGTCGCGGCCTTCTCGATGGTCAAATTACCATTGTCAGTAACGATCCTGACCAGCCTCAAAGTTCGATAGACTTGACCGCCCAGATGGTAGGCGGTGTGCTGAGTGTTTATGACTCCTATGGGAGCAACCAGGATCACCAAATCGATTTCGGCACAGTTTATGCGGGTGAAAATCCTCAACAGACTATAACCCTCGTTAACACCGGAGACGGAGAGTTGACCATTGTCGAGGTGACTGTGGACGGGGGGTTCATTATTGACACCGGTCAAATCTCTGACGGCGTTGTTCTGGCTGTGGGTCAGCCACTGACTGTTACAGTCGGTTACAGCCCATCGTCAATGGGAGAAGTTACCGGCACCGTTACCATCGTAACCGACAACAACGAATCTCCCACGGCTACGGTATCCCTTTGTGCTGTCGGGCAGATCGACCCATTGGAAATAACCGAACTTGACTATATCCAGGACGGTTTAATTGATGCCGGCGATATCTGGATTGAAAGCAATGAATTTATACGTACCTGGCAGTTGACCAATCATGGCAGTGAACCGTTGACGATTTCCCTGAGCCAAACTGGTGGGACGGACCTTCAACTTGTTGGGCCGGAAACTATTATTCTCAGAGCAAGCCAGTCATATAATGTCAATATGATTGTCAGCACCGAACTGGCCTGTCCCATTAGTGCCACTCTAACCCTTAGGGCCGAAGACTTCAGCAATACCACCGAAACTCTCACCGTCAGTGCCTCTCCTTACGCGATTGTCAGTTCCGGCAAACGTTACAGTTTTACCGATCATACCGGCGATCGTGTCAGCATTTCGCTTTCCGGCCATGCCCTGGCAAAAGTTAATCTCGGTACGCCGGACCAGCCCGACATCGAATCGATACAATTATTCGCCGGCAGCGAGCCGGCAAAGTTAAACATTAATGTTGCCGGCGGCGGCAGTACGCAATTGGGCCGGCTTACCGGAAGAGCCTGTCTGAGCAGTGTCAACGCCGAGAACGTTGACCTGGTCGGATCCGGCATCGATTTAGACGGTCAAATAAACAAACTGCGATTGTCTAGTCTGCTGAACGGCGCGCAGATAAACTTTTCTACCTATAAGCCGGCTACGGTGCGATTGAATCGGATTATCGGGGAAAGCGATATCAATATTGACGGCGATTTACGTGTATTCCGCGTCGATGAATTTCTCGGCGGTTCGCTGCGGGGTGACAGCATCGGCAACTTGCTTCTTGGTCGTCTCGATGCTGACATTGACGTCACCAACGGTGATCTTGGCAGGGCGATTGTACGCCATGGCGACCTCAACGGTGATATTAACGTTAACGGCCGGGTCGGTTCGGTGAAAATCATGAATGGCGATCTTGTCGGGATGTTAAATGCCGAAGATAACATCGACCATATTACTTTGTCCAAAGGCACCATTACCGGTACTATCAAATCCGGCAGGATCATCGGTAAGATTAAAGCGGCAAATACCGATCAGGCCGATATATTTGCCCGAAACGGCATCGATAAAATTAACATATTGGCTGATATGTCCGAGACGGTAGTCTCTGTCGGGTTCGACGGCGTTTATCAATCGGACACCTCCGCCGCAATTGCTGAACTGGACGCGTTTCTCGGTTCTATCAAGGTTCGGGGCACTTTTACCGCCAGTACCATCGCGGTTGGGGTTGCTCTCGGCGGTGACGGCGGTTTTCTCAACAGCAGTGCCAATGCCGCCACCGGATTTATCGGTTCCATTGATCTGGCCCAGGTAAACACTAACAATGAGGCTTCGCCATTTGGAGTAGTCGCCAAAGACTCGATGGCCAAGGTCCGCGTCAACAGCAGTCCTGTAAATATCGGTTATCAACAGGATGACTTCTACGTCACTGTTCTGGACAAATAGTCAGGCCGCAATCAATAATGAATCACACTGGCACAATATTATAAGTTGACGACAAGGACGTGACAAAATCAGTTTCCGGCAGTGAAATTTATGCAAAAAAAAACGCCCCCGAAAAAACGGGAGCGCTTCCCTCCTTAGCTTTTAATCTTTGAATTTCGATTTTTCTAAGCCGTCCTCGACAAAGCTTCCTCTGTCGCCTTTTTCGGCCCAGCCGGGTTAAGAGTTATCGGCCGGTGCAATCGCAAGGCGACCCGTCGAGTACCCGGCCTGACCTGATCGACACGGATCACCTCGGACCAGTGCAGATAGCTGCCAATTGCGAATTTATCCGCTGTATTGAGAGGATAACTGAAACGCGTTGTAATATGCTGCCCAACCGAAGGACAATATTGTTCTTCCACCGTACAACTTACGTGGCTGTTGTTGAGATCGACTACCTGACCGCGAAATAACTCGCCGTTATCTTCATAACCAAACCAAAAGGGCCAAAAAAACCGCATTCTGCCCGTGTGACGTCTATCATCTTTTGGTTCCATTTGGCCCTCTCTCTTCCAGATTCGTTTTATGTTTTACCGAGTTCTCGAAAAATAATTTACGTCAGCAAACTTTTCGGCATTTACAAAACCCGAGTTGACCAAAAACTCAGAAAAAAAAACGCCCCCACAATGGAGCGTTCTTATGACAGGATTCCTGCCAGGGCTGCGTTTTCCTGGCTGCCGCACAGTCGCGTTCCTCTGGGCCTGGACTGCTTACAAGCGGCAGTAATACTTTTTTTCCCCCCCATACCGCCCTGCTACTCGACCAATTCCCGGACCATTTCCAGTTCGTTTTCAATCTGACCGGTAATCTCGTCCAATTGCTTCGTCGAAATGCCTATTTCATCGAGAATTTCCTGGGATATCTCCTCGGTTTCCACTGTAATCTTCATCCCTATATTTTCCCGGGCACATACGGTGTCAGAAATATACGTCACCGTGGTCAGCAAACGATTTTCTTTTGCCAAATCGGCCGGATTATGATGAAAACCCGTGACATATTGGAATGACCGTGGAAACTTCCATTTGGTCGTCAGTGCCGCCCCAATTTCCTGGTGATTGCTGCCGATAACTTGCCTCTCTGCTTCCGTAAACGGTATTCCGCTCTTGGTTAATTCCACAATTCTCGGGATATCCCTGGCATGGCACTGCATGATTGCTACCAAACCTATATCATGCATCAGACCGGCCAAAAATGCTTCGTCCGGAAGTAACAGGCCAATCGATGCGGTAATCAGCTTATTGGTCGCCCCCACCGCTACACTGTGAGTCCACAAATCTTTCCCGGAAAAATCATCGCACATCACACTTGTCTTGAACATCTTGCCGATGGACGCCGCAATTGCGATATTCTTGACCGCGTTGAGACCCAGCAGCATGATTGCCCGATCGATACTTCCTATCTGACCGGGAAGACCATAAAAAGCGGAATTGACCACTCGCAGTACGCGTGCGGACAACGCCGGATCGTTCCGAACAATCTTGTGCAGATCGTGTGCCGTACTTCGGGGATCCTGCACGACCTCAACTATCTGTATCGTTACTTCCGGCAGTGTTGAAATTTCCATTGTCTTATTGGCTATTTCTAATGCTGTTGAACCAGTCACGATACCTCCCGCCTACTAATTTAGTGTTAATACGCGATTTTCTTCTGTCTCAATCGCTGGTCTATTCTTACTCGTGCCAACGCCGCAGCGATTTTGCGGCCGCTGCGGCCGTCACCATATATGCCGGACGGCTTTCGCTGTCTTTTCCGCCGGGCAAGTATTCTATCCAGCAAGCCGGCCACGTTATCCCTGCCGTAATCCACATCGATCACGTTTGTGCCACGGTCCCGGTCAGCCTGGCGGGGACCAACATTTATTACATCGACATTTAGATAGCCCGTCTCGATAATTCCGCTGGAACTATTACCCACCAACGCCCGGGCACGAGTCAAAAGTCCAAGATACACTTCACGTGGTAAATGCTTTATCAGCCGTTGATTGTGAGCTTTGCAGAAGGTTTGGGCGGCCCTGACGATCCCGGAAAAACCTGGATCGCAATTTGGATATAACACCAGTATTTTCAAGCCCTTACCATCGCAGCCGTTCAGCGTCTGGGCCATTCGCTGCTGTTCCTGTCTGGCTGTGGCCCCTGCCGGGTGCTGCAAAACCACCACAAAATCCCTGCGAACGTCAAAACCCGCCCACTTGTTAAGCTCTTCGATGTCCTTACAAATTTTTTTCGACAAATTATCCAAAGCCGGTGAGCCGGTCTGATAAATACGAAACGGTTCCTCTCCCAGCCTTAACAACCGCTTTTCGGCCTGTTGGGATGCTGCGAAATGAATATGCGCCAATTTGCTTATCGCATAACGATACGCGTCATCCTGCACCCCCATTGCCACATCGCCGCCGTGAATATGGCCCAGCACCAGTTGGCTCGCCGTCGCCGCCGCCGCTGCTGCGAATGCCTCCAGTCGATCTCCCAATACTAAAACGACCTGGGTTTTCAGACGTGAAAAAATATCAGTCATTTGTGAAATTGCCCGGCCTAGTCCCCGGCTCTGTCCGATAACATCGTCGTGTTCTCCCTGTAACCGGACCCGGCCGTCGAGCTGCCAACCGTCCGATTCGACCTGGCTGATCGTATAACCAAACCGCCGCAAAAGATGCATTCCTGTTACTACCACCTGCAACCGTAGCTGCGGATGTTCATCGATTGCTTCCATCACCGATTTAAGCAATCCGTAATCCGATCGCGTTCCCGTTACCACCGCTATCCGTCGCTTTGCAATTCTTTTTGCCATCCAATTACGTCTTCCGGTTTTATTATTCGATCTGCTTTTATATCACGTCCAACAGTAGAACCGACAACTTCATAAATTCGATCTGGCGATATTCCTGTGCCCGGACGCTTCAGGGTTACCATCTCAGGGGTAATTACCGTACCCTTTTTGAGAAACACTGTTGAGGCCACACTCATTCGCACTGTTTCTTTGATCGTCATTTCTTCTCTTATCGGTTCTTTTTTACCGTTTCCATACGCCTGTACCGCCTGTGCGGCAAGCTCTATATACTGCCTTAACTGCTGCGGTTCCAGGCTCATCTTATGGTCCGGCCCGTCAAGGGTCTTATCCAGCGTTAAATGCTTCTCCAGTATCACCGCCCCCGCCGCCACCGCCAGGGCGGCGGTAATTATCTGTTCGGTATGATCGGAAAACCCCACCGGCAGCTCTGTATGTTTTGCCAACGTGCCTATAGCACGCAAGTTCGCTTGTTCCAGCTTCGTCGGATACAGGCTCACGCAATGCAACACGGCAAGGCTCCCACAACCCGCTTCGCGCAACTGGTTCAGCGTCCGATCGACTTCCTCCATATTTGCCATCCCTGTCGATACGATCACCGGCAGACCCGCCTGCCCGATCGCCTCCAACAAACCAACCGCCGCCAGGTTGCCCGATCCCACCTTAAATGCCGCCACCCGCATATCAACAAAAAATTCAACCCACCGCACCGAAAAAGGCGTAACCAGAAAATCAATCCCCCGTTGTTCACACTGTTTTATTATCTTTTTGAAATCATCTTCACTCAATTCACAGTGTTTGAGCATTTCATATTGGCTTTCCCCTTTTTTGCCGCTTGCTTCCTGGTATTGGGCCTTTGGCGCTCCCCTGACCGCCAGCTCGTCCGCGTAAAACGCCTGAAACTTTACGCAGTTTGCGCCTGCTTCCCGGGCCGCGTCAACCAACTCGATCGCCGTTTCCAGTTTTCCATTGTGATTGACCCCGGCCTCGGCAATCACATAAGGATGTACTCGCCTGTCAACCCAACCGGGCATATTTTTTTTGTCCTGCGGTTTTATAATTATGTTTTCATTGAAGCCATGCCGTTGCCGGTGCGCCGCAAGCCGTCCGCTGCCGAGTTGTTCCTTCCCTTTATAATACAACTGCTCGCCGTACAGTTCTTTCTCATGCGCCGCCGCTTCCTGGGTACTTGGTCCCCGGTAATTGCGCTGCGTCGCCTCCAACGCCTCGTCCCGCAGCGACAGCAACTGTTCATCGCTCATATCCGTCAAATTTACCGTCAGGTCCACCGCATCGCCCATTTTCAGCACAAATTCTTCCTCGGTGGCAAACTGTTTCCTAAACCGCTCGCTCTCCTTAACCTCCTCATATAACACCGTACCCGGATACGGACAGGTAAACATCAGCGACGTCAGTGGAATATTCATTTCCCTGCAAAACTCGACCGTCTCCATTACGGTCCGGCGAGTTTCACCCGGATAACCGATCATAAACGATACCGGCGAACGCATTCCTGTCTGCCTGGTATTTCTGATAGCTTCTTTAGCCTGTTCCAGGGAAGCGCCTTTGTCCATCGCCTTTAGAATTTCTTCCGAACCGCTCTCTATCCCGTAACTTACCGACACGCATCCGCAGGCCCGCATCCGCTGGAGCATATCTTTATCGCACATCGTCACCCGTCCTGTACAACTCCAGCGCAGCGACCTGCTCAAACCATGCCGATCAATCAAATCACAAACCTCGAACACCCGCTTCTTATCGACGACAAAACAATCATCCTGAAAACTGATGAAATCCACATCGTAATTTCTCTTTAACGCAGCCATCTCCCCTACTATGTGCTCGGCGCTGCGCCCGCGGAATTTCCTGCCGAACAGTCGGTAACAATACCTGCATCCAAAGGGGCATCCGCGAGAACTGATAATATCGATATCCTTACCCACACCCACCACCGGATTGGCCAGATAAACCTCCATCGGAAACATATCCCACGCCGGATAAGGCAGATCGTCCAGGTTCCCGATCTGCTTTCTGTCGGCTGTTCGCACTATCTTTCCATCATGCAGATACGCCAACCCGGCAATCCCATCCAATTCCCGTGCATTCAATATCGCCGGCAGAACTTCCAGGATCGTATCATCCGCTTCGCCCACCACAATCACATCGACACCCAGATTTTTTAGTGCCGTAGCGACAATACTGGTTCCTACCGATCCGCCCAGAATTATTTTACCATCCGGGAGCAGTTGCCGAATCCGCCGAGTCATCCGCTTGACCCATCCATACGTGGTAATCAACCCTCCGACCCCGATCACCAACGGGTTATAACGTTGGAGTTTCTCCAGTACTTCTTCATCGCTTAAACGCAGTCCGTTTACGTCGATCACCGCCACGTGATAGCCGGCGCTGCGTAGTCTGGCCGCGATCAGTCCGATCCCGGCGGGAAAATTCCGCGGACTGTCCCACGTCCGGATCGGCGGAAAAATCAAAACAATATCATAACTCTTAAACGCCATGATCTATCGACCCTTGTTTCGACCATTGTTTGCATGCTCAATCTTCATCTTAATTCACTCAAACTGACCATTTTAAGTTGGCAAACACGCATAAGTACTTTATGGACACCTGGTTATAATGTCTAAGGTGACTAACTATGTAGGCAACATTTCAGCCAGGTGAAGTGTCATTCTACTTTTTCTGGTTCGATTTTGCAAAAATAACTTCGAAATGTCAAGACAGGTGATTTTCGCTGATTGCGCAAAGTTGCGTACATTCAGCGTATGAAAGCAAAAAGCGTTGAACAACATCAACGGCCACAGCCACAGCTACGCTCAAACCGGCAAATTACCGAAACTTGCTGAATTTTCTGCTTCACTTGGCTAAAATGTTACTATTAGCTTCAGGTCTGCAAACGAAATGATCGAATAGTTTTTCTGGCGGAAACACTACCTATAACAGTGTCTCGACACCGAGATATTATGCCGTCACTGGAATACCATGCGCACATGATCGTGCAGTCTTGTTCGCGGACGGGACACGTGACCGGACTGCCGCTCTTCTCGGTTATTACGCCTTTTCTTGAAACCTCAATCGTTCTGTACCTTGTTGCCATTATAAACCTTTCATTGCAAACTATCCAGGCTTTGCCCGAATACCACCTAGAGATTTATGTCCTCGGAATAAGTCACTTTAAGAACCTCCTCCGGGGTGGTATATCCTGCTATTACCTTCTTGGTGCCGCATTCGAGCAGAGTTTCATAACCAGCCTGACGAGCCATAGCTTTTATCTGCAGCTCACTGGCCCCGGCCGTAATTGCTTGTCGTATCTGCCTGTCAATAAGCAGAAATTCAAACAGCGGTAATCGTCCCTGATAACCGGTTTCACCACAATGGGCGCAGCCCCGACCACGATAAAACGTGGTTTGTCTGGCCTTCTCGGCGTCAATATTGATCTGCCCGATAAACCGATCTTCCAGTTGCATCGGTTCCTTGCAGCTTTCGCAAATTCTCCTGACCAGTCTTTGGGAGATCACCAAATTAAGACTCGACGCCAACAGATATGGTTCGACTCCCATAAACATCAATCTGGTTATGGCGCTGGAGGCATCGTTGGTGTGGAAAGTGCTTAAAACCAGATGACCGGTTAACGACGTCTGGACCGCAATTTCAGCCGTCTCTTTGTCACGTATCTCTCCCAAAAGAACAATGTCCGGATCCTGTCGCATAATAGATCGAAGACATGCGGCAAAACCAAGATTGATTTCCGGTCTTATTTGAACCTGATTAATGCCGGCAAGACGGTATTCCACAGGATTTTCAACGGTGGTGATATTCTTGTGCGGATCTTTCAGATAATTAAGCGACGCATACAAAGTAGTGCTTTTCCCACTCCCGGTAGGCCCGGTAAGAATAATAATACCATGCGGCTGCCTCAAAACATTTTTGTACAGAACTACAAATTCCGGATCGAACCCAAGAACATTAATGTCATGTTTTACGGCGTTTTTATCGAGGATTCGCATAACCACTTTTTCGCCGTAGATTGTCGGCAGAGTACTCACCCGAACGTCGATATCACGGCCAGGGGCTTTGATCTTAAATCTTCCGTCTTGCGGCAGCCGGCGTTCAGCCACATCCATATTGGCCAGAATCTTTACCCTGGTAATAACCGGACCCTGCATTTTCCGCGGTGGAGGGATCATATTGCTCAGCAAACCGTCAACTCTCATCCGTACGTTCATTGATCTTTCCTGCGGTTCGATGTGGATATCGCTGGCCTTGCTCTTTACCGCCTGGCTCAGCAGCAGATCGACAAACTTGATAACCGGAGCCCTGCTGGCGGCGTCTTCACTGCTGATGATATCGGCCGACATAAGGTCGTCTTCTTCGATCAGATATTCTTCCTCGGAATTGATTTCGAAATCGACCAACTCACGCAGTCGCTGCTCCTCGATATCCGACCCGTAATAGATCGCTTCTATTGCCCGGTTGATATCCATCTGCGAACAGATTACCACGTCTGGCTGCCGCTTCATTATCCGGGTAACCGTATCCAACGCCACAACATCAAGTGGATCGACCATCGCTATAATGATCCGATCTTCAGTTTCACCAAGGGCGACAAGATTGAATCGTTTGGCGATTTTTTCCGGTATCTTCCGGGCAACAACCATGTCAATATCAGACGAACCGTCGATACGAACATGATCCAATGAAAAATACTCACCCAGATAGCGAGCCAGGTCGCTATCCTCGAATATTTCCAGTCTGACCAACACTTCACCTAGCCGCCCGCCGTTATTCTGTTGTTCGGCGAGCGCTTCGTGGAGCTTTTCCTCGTTCAGAATGTCATTACTGACCAACCACTCCCCAAAAAAAGTGTTAGCTCCGATACTACTCGAGTCTTGCCTGATCATAACAAACTCCTATACATTCAAGTTATGTGCCTTCCAGCCAATGTTGTGCCATAACGGCAAAATCTTTCAGATCGATCCTGCCGTCCACGACAATATCACAGAGTTCATCCCAGCCCGGCGAACCTGTCGTGCTCAGCCACGCCTGAGTCAGAACCGACAAATCAAAAATGTCAACCTTTCCGTCCCCACCTTCCGGAGCGATATCGCCCGATATTAATCCAATCAAACTTATGGACGCCACCGCAACAATCTGTTGTGAGTTGCCGGCAATATCGATCGCCTCAAAATCAACGGTATATTCTCCCGTACCATAACCTGTGCTGTCCCACGAACCACGATAGACATTGATTTCACCCTCGTTGGGATCGAGATTCACCTTGACGGTGGTAGCGCCCTTGCGAATGGTAACTTCCTCCATAAACAAATCATCTATCCCGGAATCCGCATCGATGGCAGTCATCGCCAGATCGAAAACCTCTCCAACAAGCTGAATCCCAGCCGGAACGACATTCGGATCGGTAATAGTCGGCGCCAGCGTGTCAACTGTTATGACTAACGGCAAAGACTTCGCTGATTCCAGACCGCTGCCGATCACAGTTTGGGTAGCCGTAATGCCATGCAAACCATCGCTCAAATTGTATATACCGTCTGTCTCAACAATCGTTGCGTCCCCGGCGGCTGTCGCGCTGCCGATAAAATTATCATCCGCATAGATATTGATCGTAGCTCCGTTGATTGTATTAACCACTAAGAATTGCAACTTTTTATCCGAGCTGCTGTTGTTCAACCGGGTCAAATCGTCATCACTCTCACGACCCGTATCATACGCGTCCACAAGGTCCGGAACCCCGGGAACCGGGCTTTGATGCACTAAAGTTATAGATGTAACATCGCTGATCTTCTGTGAGTTGCCGGCAATATCGATCGCCTCAAAATCAACAGTATATTTTCCCGTCTCAGCCCCGGTGCTGTCCCACGAACCTTCGTAGAGATCGCCTGCGCCGTGCTGCAGATCCACTTTGATTGTGACGCCGGACTTGTAAATGGTAACTTCCTCCACAAACAAATCATCTATCCCGGAATCCACATCGACGGCAGTCATCGCCAGATCGAAAACCTCTCCAACAAGCTGAATCCCAGCCGGAACGACATTCGGATCGGTGATAGTCGGCGCCAGCGTGTCAACCGTTATGACCAACGGCGAAGTCGCAAATGATTCCAGGTTACCGCCGGCTTCAGTCTGGGTAGCCGTAATGGCACGCAAACCATCGCTCAAATTGTATATACCGTCTGTCTCGACAATCGTTGCGCCACCGGCAGACACCGCGCTGCCGATAAGATTACCATCCGCATAGATTTTGACCGTAGCCGCGTCAATTGTATCGGCCACTGAAAACTGCAGCTTTTTATCTGCGCCGCCGTTGTTCAACCTGGTCAAATCGTCATCACTCTCACGACCTGTATCATACGCATCCAAAAGATCCGGAACCCCTCCTGGAACCGGACTTTGATGTATTATGGTTATAGATGCGACATCACTGGTCTTCTGTAGGTTGCCGGCCAGATCCATCGCCTCGAAATCTACGGAATACACCCCGATCTCAATACCTGTGCTGTCCCACGAACCTTCATAGAAATCACCTTCGCTGTGCTGCAGATCAACTTTGATGGTGGTGCCGGGCTTGTGAATGATAACTTCTTCCACGAACAAGTCATCTACCGCGGAAATTACGTCAGAAGCAATCATCGTAAGATCGAAAACCTCTCCCACAAGCCTAATCCCGGTCGGAACGACATTCGGATCGGTAATAATCGGCCCTGCCGTATCAACCGTTAACTCCAGAGGAAAAGACTTTTCCGATTCCAGACACAGGAAATCGGTGCGCGTAGCCGTAATCGAATGAATCCCATCGGCAAGAATGTATGTGCCCTCTGTTTCGACTATCGTTGTCTCACCGGTAGCTGTCGCGCTGCCGATAGCGTTATCGCCCGCATAAATAGTAACCGTCGTGCCGGCAACCGTACCACCCACCGAAAATTGCAGCTTCTCGTCTCCACCGTCGTTGTTGAACATCGTCAAATCGTCAGCATCATGCCGCCCTGTATCGTACGCGGCCAAAAGATCCGGTCCGGCGGGAGGCGGGCTTTGAAATACTTCCAGCCAATGTTCGCTCAAAAGCGCAAAATCATGTAAATCGATTATACCGTCTGGAACAACATCATAAGACCCATTCCAATCCAGCGTCTCCGGCGTACTCAGCCAAACCCCTGCCAAAGCCTCCAAATCGAAAACATCAACTGTTTTGTCTCCGCTTTCACCTCCGGGGAGAATGCCTTCAGGGCCGATATCGCCCGGTACCGTCCCACCGGTAAACAATAAACTTATGTATGACGCGGCGATCCACTCCTGGGAGTTGCCGGCCAGATCGACCACCTTGAAATCTACCGCGTATGTCCCCCATTTATAGCCGCTACTGTTCCACGAACCCTCATAAAGATCATCTCCGCTATACTGCAAATCCACCTTAGCGGTAATATCGCTGCTGCGAATCGTAACCTCCTCCACAAACACATCCACCGCTGATATCTCATCGATAGCGATCATATCAAAATCGAACATCGCCCCGACAACCTGCGGCTCCGTCGGAACAACGCTCGCATCGTTGATAATCGGTACGCCTGTATCGACCGTCATCTCCAATGCCGAAGACTCCAGCGATCCCGAATAGCCGGGAGTAATTTGTTCGGCCGTAATGAAATGCGACCCCTCGGTAAGATCGTAGTCGCCGCCCGTGGCTATGTAGGTTATGCTCCCATCAGCTATCGCACTACCTATAGGTTCACCGTCGGCATAGATAGTAACCAAAGAATCAACAACCGTATTTCCAACCGAAAACTCAAGCGTTTGGCCTGTACTACTGTTGTCACGCCTGGTTATATTATCATTATTGCTGCGGCCCGTGTCATACTCAGGCTTAAGGTCCGGAGTACCGGGGGTGGGGCTTCGCAATATTATGGTTATAGATGTAAAATCACTGATCTTTTGCACGTTACCGGCAATATCGACTGTCTCAAAATCCACGGTATATACTCCGCCGTCACAACCGCTACTATCCCACCATCCCCAATACCAATCGCCATCACCCTGGTCAGCCTCCAGATCCACGTGGATTGTCGTAGCGCCCTTACGGAGCGTAACTTCATGGGTAAATGAATCATCCAGCCCCGACTCCTCATCGAAGGAGGTTAGCTCAAAATAGAAACTCGTTCCGATAGTATGTGCGCCGGTTGGGGCAACGTTCGGATCAATGATCGTCGGCGGTCCCGCGTCTATGGTTATCTCCAAAGCAGTGGACCTTTCCGATTCCAGGGTATCGGGCTTGGTTTGGCTGGCCGTAATGGAATGCTCCCCATTGCCAAGAGCGTAACTGCCGTTTGTGACGACCACGGTAGTCTCTCCCTCAGACACCGCACTGCCGATAACATTATCGCCATCCGCAAAAATGGTGACCGTGGCGCCGGGAACCGTCTCGGCCACGGTAAACTGTAGCTTTTTATCTTCATCGCTGTTGTCGAACCTGGTCAGATCATCATCGCTGTAAAGACCCGTATCATGGGTGCTCAAAAGGTCAGGTTCGCCCGGCACAGGACTTTGCTCCAGCATGGTTATAAATGCCACATTGCTCAATTTCCGCGAATTACCCGCCAGATCGACCGCCTCGAAATCAACCGCGAAGTATCCGCCGGCAGTATAATAGGCGGTATTCCACGAACCACGGTAAAGATCGGTTTCACCGCCGACAAGCTGCAGGTTCACCGACCTGAACAACGTAGCCCCCTCGCGGAGTGTAACTTCCTGTGAAAACGAATCATCAAGCCCTGAGCCGGCATCGCTGGCAGTCATCTCGAACACAAAAACTTCACCTGGCTCATACTCTTCACCGGAAGGAACCACCGTCGGATTGCTGATATCCGGCAATACCGTCTCAACGATTACAGTCAAACTTTCCGACTCCGGGGACTTCGCACTGCCGATTTTGTCCTGGCTGGCAGTGATCTCATGCGGCCCATCGAGCAGCCTGTTATCATACACGCCACTTGTGGTGACCATCGTTGTGCTGCTCGTCGCTAAAGCGGCACCAATCGCAACACCGTCGGAATAAATCGTGACAACAGCCCCATTAACCGTATTCCCTACGGAAAACTCTAGCCTTTTACTTAAGCTGCTGTTGTTCAGCCTGGTCAAATTATCATTATTCCAGCGCCCCGTATCATAACCGGACACAAGGTCCGGAATGTCCGGTTCCGGTAGGGTCGGTACTATTTGAACTTCGTATGCACCAATATCGTACTCGGTACCTGTCTCGTCGGCTCCCTGACCCAAAATGTCAACAGGGCGGACGTTGCCTTCGATATCGCTTGTCGGGGCGCCCTGATCTGTCCCAGTATCGATGCACGGGGAACCGTTGCTGATGTGGTAATCAACAATTCTATACTCAGCCCCGGCGGGAACCTCGCCTACCAGATCGCCCAAAACCTCTATGGTTGTGGCCGTATTGTCAACAATAAGTCCATGCACCCCTTGATCATTGGTGTGAGGGTCGATCAATCTGTTCACCAGTTGTCCGTCCAGGAAAAGAGCCAAACCATCATAAAAAGTAGTGCGATTCGTACCCCCGTTATAACTCGACGGCGACGTCCAATTGCCCGTAATGGCATCGCCGCCGTCAACCACAAATAACGGCTCACCATCAAAAACATTGTCCGGGTCCGGAAGTATAATATCGCCGACAACTGAATCCAGATTCTGAATATCGCTGAAAATCACCGTAATAACTGAATTATCATTGTTCCATATACAATCGTTCAGATCATCCCAGTTAAAATTATCCCACAAAATGCAGTTGGTCATATCCACCGTACTGGCGGCAGGAGGGTCAGAATCACAAGACAACGCCGATCCGACGTATCCTGACAAATTATCGGCAATGGTGGTATTCGCAATCGTGGCCGTGGAATTGTAATAGCACTCCAGCCCACCACCATATTCAACCGCCCAATTACCGCTTATGACAGAATTGACAATAGCCGACTCGGAGTTTGATTCGCACTCCAATCCGCCCCCGTAATAAGCCGAGTTACCGCTGATAATGCAACCGCTGATTGTAGCGTAACTCTCTGTAAAATCGATACCTCCACCACTATACTCAGAAACGTTGCCGACGATTATGCAATTGTTAATCTGCGGCCAGTTCGAGCTATAGCAGTATATACCACCACCACTGTAATCTGTCGAATTGCCACTGATAATGCAGTTACTGATCGTCGGCGCCGCCCACGGACCGCAATAAATCCCGCCACCTCCACATCCTTCTGCGGAATTGCCTGTGATTATGCAACTACTGATGACAGGACTGGCAAATTCGCAATATATCCCGCCACCACCGTAATCACTCATAGGACTACCAAGGTACAAGTAACCGTTGGTAATCGTAAACCCTTGGAGAATATTGACATACGAGCCGTTACCGGAGAAAACAACACAACTGCTCGTATGGTCCCCGTTGATTATGGTATTCCTGACAACGCCCCAATCAGCGGGATTGGCACTGCGAACGATGATGGCTTTGCCGTTGGGAAAGCTGATATTTTCGACGTACTCACCTTGAGCGACGATTACGGTTTCGCCGTTAACGGCGTTGTCGATCCCCTCCTGAATTGTCAAATAGTCTCCTAACCCACTGCTATCTATAGAGATATCAGCATTGGCGGATCCATCAGCCGTGACGAAAAAAAACAGAAGGAAAAAGACACGAATAGTTCCCGAACGGACCATTTTCTCTCCTCCGGAAAACATTCAAGGCCATTACCAAAATTTATATATTTTAGTCTTCTATGTAAGTTCCGTTCCTCAAAATACTTAACGTTATGCGCATAAAAACAACATCACCAGACGCCAATAGTTATTTATAACCGATTTCGATGAAAAAATCAAGTAAAAACCACAATCGTAAAACTACCGCCAACGGTAGCGTGATTTTCGTGGTTGGGAATTGCTGTAAGTGCTTCAAAATCAACGACTCACAATCTTTTTGACGCTGGCGCCCATCTTGCTAAATCGTCGCCCCAGGGCGAAAATGCTTGACTCATTAACCTACAGATTGTGATAATGACGACTGTTGACCGAGAGAATGTGTGAAACCATCGTTATTGGTACAGAGCAGGGAAACGAAAAATGAATAACAGCAGAATGGTTATTAGGGTTGCGTGGTTGTGGGCACTGCTTGGGGTTGTCATGACGAACAACTCATTGGGGGCAGGGAAAATGCCCGAGATTCCTGATTTTACCAAAGACGCCCCGGTCAAATTTGAAGTAAAACAGAAAACATCTACTTTGAATCTCTCACTTGTAAATGAAACAAAACACTCACTGCAAACGGCGTTTGACTATCTGATAAAAACTCAGCAGCCGAACGGTTCCTGGAAATACGACCCGGCGATAACGGCACTGGTATTGTATTCGTTCGTACTGCAGCCATCATATAATCCCGGCGAAAACAGTGACAAGGCGATCGACAAAGGACTTAACTATTTAGAGACATTTGTCAAGCCGGATGGCGGAATTTACAATAAAGAATACCAACACTATACAACCGCCGTTTGCCTTTTGGCGTTGAGTGAAACCGGCCGGTCCGAACACAAAACAATAATCGAAAATGCCAAAAAGTTTTTGATTGAATCTCAGTTGGATGAAACTGAGGGAATTGACGAAAAAAATCCTTTTTACGGCGGGATCGGATATGGTGGAGATGAGCGGCCGGACCTTTCCAATACGCAATTGGTTCTCGACGCGATAAAAGCCGCCGAGGAGTACGAATCGACCGACAGAAGCATTCTTCCGGAAAATAAACCGCAGACGAAAGAAAAAAAACCACTTGGCCCACACTGGAAAAAGTCGCTCATTTTTATCACGAGAACGCAAAATGTCAAGGCGGTAAATGACATGCCTTATGCCACGGATGACGGTGGATTTATCTATGAAACCGGCCATTATAAAGAAGACCGAAGTCATTCCTACGGATCTATGACCTACGCGGGCTTGAAAAGTTTATTGTTTGCACAGGTTGACAAAGAAGATATTCGGGTAAAAAAAGCCCTGGCCTGGATTCATGCACATTATACTCTCGAGGAGAATCCAGGGTTTGGCACGACTTCACTTTATTATTATTATATGACAGCCACAAAGTGCCTGGCGGTCATGGGAGGTGATATCCTTATAGACTCCGCCGGGGTTCGTCATTATTGGCGGGAAGATTTCATCAAGAAGCTTATTTCACTGCAACACGAAGACGGATACTGGGTAAATTCAGATGGCAGATACTGGGAAAATATCAAGGATTTAACCACCGCTTATTCGCTGATCTCAATAAAATTCGCATTGCAAGACACATTGATGCCACAAATTGCTCCTGAGCCGGCAAAAAAATTGCAAGTGAAATAGACCTGTTCTTGCAGCGGCGATTAAAACTTGGCCATCCACTCGGGCCATTCCGGTGGCGGCTCACGATTGGGATTCCAGTTGCGATGCCAGCGGAGATCCCAAAGCTCTTTTAAGCCAACCCGACGAACGGAATAATCCATAAACAGCCCGTTGACACCTCCACGATGGCGATCTATACAGAAATAACGCATGCACTGCATTTCTTCGAAGGAAGAAATCTGACCTTCGTATTCCGGCGGCGGGTCTTCGTGTAACGGCATGCCGGAAGGCCAGGCACAGTCTAACAACACCGGAATACCAGATGCCCCTGAAACCTCAAAGCTCTTCCAATAGCCGTCGCTTAGATATTGCGGAGGCAGATAAGGATTGGGTTTTTCATGAATCCAGTAGTTGGTGCCATAACTGCCTTTACGGCCCATATCGTCTTCCCATGCGGAAAGGGAGATTCGCACTTCCTGGGGGCGAGTTACCATCGCCATTGGACAAAAGTAAATTCCCGGTGATTCTCTGGTATATGGCTCCAGCAGGTCCATCCATCTGTGATAATCCAAACCGGTGAACTTGCCCTCATTATCAGCCAAAAACAAACCAAAGAAAAGACCCCATTGCTTTTCATTGGACAGACACATTACTTCCCGGCTTTGACGCTTGGCACTCTGCAACGCCGGTATTAAAATCGAGATCAGAAGAGCTATTATGGATATAACAACCAACAGCTCAATTAACGTAAACGCTTTTTTATTCATAAGGGACTCTCTAAAGATTGAAGTCGTTCGTAGCAAAAATGAATTTTTAGAGGCCTCCCTAAACCTTGGGAGGCCTGGCTTTCATAGTTTCTTCTTCCTATTGCCTCTTTTCTTCCATTCTGTCCCCATTTTCTATCTTATTCGCATCAATTCGCGTTCATTCGCGGTTCCTACTTTCCTTCCTCTGTGGCTAATTTCTGTCTTCTCACCAGCGAGATGATCTGATATTTGCTCTTTATAACAACTCTTGAAACTCATCCACCGTTAGTCCGGCCTGGCGAATAATTGCCCTTAAAGTACCCTTGGCAATTTCGCTGTGCGCGGGCACGGTTAAACGGCGATGCGGAGGATCTTCTTGTCGCAGTATAATATGGCTCCCGGTCTGGTGATCTATAAGGTAGCCCATCTTGGCTAAAGCCTTGCACAATTGTTTCCCTGAGACTACCGGCAATTTACTCAAAACGTCACCTCCACAACCTCCTCATCAATCGAGGGAGGGATAGGCTCGTTGTGCTTCTTTAAACTCTCCAGGTATCCCTTGATGGCGTCCTGAATGTTTTCCAGGGCCTCCTTGCGGGTCTTTCCCTGAGAAACGCACCCCGGCAGTGACGGACATTCCACCACAAACATTTCATCTTCACCTTGTTCAATTAGAATTCGATATCGCATGATTACAGGCTCCTTATCTTTGTTCCCATCTTCAATCGTAAGCTCTTTTCTAAAAACCACTTAAATTCTAATACCTATCCGCGCCCCCGTCAAGCTCCGAGTTTGCACTTGCAAAAATGCTTTTATCGGCTTGCTACCACTCTTACTGTGCTGTTAGCAGAGCCAAGGTATGGAAGAAAAGACCAGATGAAAGACTACCAGAAAAAAATGTGCGAA
>CAZICK010000053.1:0-26635 GCA_964537505.1 uncultured Pirellulales bacterium | reverse complement strand
CCCAGCCTGCCGAGCCCCAGCCTGCCGAGCCCCAGCCTGCCGAGCCCCAGCCTGCGCCCGAACCCCCGGCATCCGAGGAGCCTCCCTCTGCTGGCGTCGAAGAGTCCACCAACACTGCCACTGCCAGTAAAGGGGAACCGCCCACAATCGAGCGGTTGGACGGCAACGTCAAGATCAAGACGACCAGCGATCTTATCGACGTCAACATGCTGCTCGAAATGATCGGAAAAGAACTAAAACTCAATTTCATCTACCCCAAAGGCACAATGCCCACCGGACAAATGAAACTGCAACAATACGGTGATATACACCGCCGGGAGCTACTGCCTTTGTTGGAATCAGTACTGGCTTTTGCAGGGTTCCGCATGGTAAAAGACGGTCCGTTTGTGCAAATAGTACAGGACACCGAGGTATTCAAACAAACCGAAATATTTACTCCTTCAATATCGAAGCCGACAACCGATCCGAACGATTTGGTAGTAGTCCAAGTAGTGGAACTGGAGCACGTTACGTTCGAAGAAGTCAAAAACAAATTGGCTCAACTCATTCCACATCCTTCGGTTATCACCGCATCGCCCATCGACGGCAATCATCTTTTCATTACCGACTACGCGTGGCGAGTTCCGCGTTTGCTGGAGATAATAACTCTGATCGACCAACCTGGTCCGGAGCGGCATCTGAAGATCATATCGCTGCAATATATGTCAACCTCAGATGCTAAGAGAGAGGTGTTAGGCCTGTTCAAAGTCCTAAATGCTCAGAGCACTACAATGCCTTCCGGACCGGAGCCGGCGAAGCCGGCAGCCAGCAGCGATGAAACTACCTCGCCCGGGAGAACTTCCAGGGTCACAAAAATCATCCCACCGACTCCCACTACCGTTGCTGCCAAAAACAATGATCCTGATATTCTGGAGGACTCAAGGACCAATCGCCTTTTTGTGATCGGTACCGACGAACAGATCGAACAGTTTGAGCATTTGCTGAGCCTGTATGATGTTGATCAGCCCGGTCCCCAAATCAAGCTGACAGCGTTACAGCCGGAATACGTTTTGGCCAAGGACGTAAAGACATCTATCGAGAGTCTGATCAAAGCTCTGAACTCGCAAGGCGGACCAGTGTCCGCCCAGCCCCAGCCCCAGCCAGACCCGCAGCCCCAGCCCGAGCCCAATCCCGATCCGCGTAGAACAACACCATCCCACCCTACCACCCAAAGACCGGCCTCTACCACCGTCAGTAAGGCCAAAGACCAGGGGCCATATATGCAAGTGGACGAGAGAACCAATCGTCTGCTGGTTGTTGGTTCACAGGAGCAAATCGAGCAGGTCGAAGAACTGTTGAGTCTGTTCGATGTGCCGGTGCCGGGTCCGGAGATAAAACTGGCGCCTCTGCCGTTAGAACATGTTACGGCCGCTGAGGTGGCCGCTCAGATCGAGGGTCTGATCAAGGCTCTGAATGATAAAAGCGAAACCACATCGACAACGCCGGAGTCACCAAAGGGCGGAACAGCCGTTCCGCGTCAGCCGAGCAGCAGTCCTCCTTCCCAAGCTCCACCCACGAGCAGCAAACCCGACGACGGCAAAGGGCCATACATACAAGCGGACGAGAGAACGAATCGTCTGCTGGTTGTGGGTTCGGACGAACAGATCGAGCAGGTTAGAGAGTTGTTAAGTTTGCTTGATGTGCCGGCGCCGGGTCCGGAGATAAAACTGGCGGCTCTGCCGATTGAACATGTTACAGCCACAGAGGTGGCCGAACAGATCAACAATCTGATCTTGGCCCTGAACGAGCAAAGCGAAGCCGAGTCAACAACGCCGGCGCCACCGGATGATAAAACACCCGCTCCGCGTCAGCCAAGCAGCACCCGTTCTCACTCCAAAGCTCCGTCCAGCAGCAAAACCGACAGCAAAGGGCCATATATACAAGCGGACGAGAGAATGCGTCGTCTGCTGGTTGTGGGTTCGGACGAGCAGATCGATCAGGTTAAAGAGTTGTTAAGTTTGCTTGATGTGCCGGCGCCGGGCGGTGAGGTTAAACTGACAGCCCTGACGCTCAAATATTTACTGGCCGAAAAGGCCACCGAGCAGATCGGCGAATTGATCAAGGCTCTGGCTGAGCAGGAGAACGGTGAAACTAAAACCAGTACTTCCTCCAGTCCACGACAACAACCCGGACCCGGACCCGACCCGGGCGAAGCAAGACCACCGGCAACACCTTCAGGTTCGCAACAGCAAAGCCGAAGCAAATTTGTCAAGACTTCTCCGGGAGGGCCCTATCTGGTGGCCGAGATCAGGACTAATCGACTTCTGGTGATCGGTACGGACGAGCAAACCGAACAGGTTCTGTATCTGTTGAGTCTGCTTGATATTGACATCGATCTGAATTTGGTACCGTTGCGGATCAAGCATGTTATGGTTGCGGAGATTGCTTCGCAATTGGCGGATTTGATGGTGGTTCTGACGGAACAGGAAGAAGTAAAAACACTTCAGGGAGTGTCCCGAGAATCGACGGGTTCCTCCCGCCAACCAAGCATCCCCGGGAGCCCCACCCCATCACAGCCGACGTCGAGCCGCAGTATGAGCAGGGTGGAGCAGCTTATTGTTATTGTGCCTAAAGGTCCGTATCTGTTGCCCGCCCAAAGGACCAATCGCCTGCTGGTTATCGGCAACGACGAGCAGATCAATCAGGTTAAGGGCCTGTTGGGCCTGCTCGATGTGGACATCCATCTGAAATTAGAAGCGATTCAGATTAAGCATATTCTCTCTTCCGACATAGCTCAACAAATAGCCGATTTGATTGCGGTCCTTAACGAACAGGAACAGTCTGGTGGTTCTTCCCGACGAATGTCAAGCAGCCAAATGCAAATGGACCCAATGTATCCTCAAGGCCGGTATGAAAGCAACCGGTATGGAAGCAGCCGCACGTCCACAGGTAGTCGGGGCCGTCTCGGGGGAATGGGGGGGATGGTCAGTATTGAGCCTGGCGGTCCGTATCTGCTGCCGGATGAGAGAACCAATCGCCTGCTTATCGTCGGTACCGAAGAGCAGATTGTTCAGGTCAAAGAACTGCTGCCGGTACTGGATGTGCCGCCCGGCGAATACAATCGGATGCAACTGAAAATTTATCAGCCGCAATATGTCGAAGCAGCGGAGGTCCAGAAGATACTGGACGATCTGGCTATTACCAAAAAAGACAAAGATAGCATGCGTCCGCGGGATCAGGCAGACCGCTGGAGGAATCCCGGTTCGCAAATGGATTACGGACAACGGATAGATTACGGGCAACGGATGGATTCCGGTCTGACGGGGCTGGAACAACCACGTGTTGGCGAGGACGGGCAGATACTCTTTGGTCTGGAGGAGCCGGAAATCCGCGTCGCTATTCAGGAATCGACCAACAGGATATTTATTTACGCCGCGGAATATCAGCTCCGCGATATCGAGGCGATTATGGAGCACATTGATATGGACCCGAATGATGCACTGGGAACATATCGAATTTACAAATTGGAGAATCAGACGGCCGAGTTTGTCTCTAGTTCGCTGGAAGCGCTTCTGGAGGACACCAGGACATCCCAGGCCAAGGAAAATGTTGATATTCCCGGCCTGGAGCGCAAGCCCACGATCGTGGCCCTTGAGGACATTTGTTCTGTCGGCATTCGCGCCTCCACCAAACAGCACCAGGAGATCGAGAGGATCATCAAGGAACTAGACAGGCGCATGCCCCAGGTTCTTGTCGAGGCCATTCTGGTACAGATCAGTACGGACGATGCGCTTAAGCTGGGGATTTCCGCGCAGAATGCGTATAGCGTGGGTGGAACCCAGGGTGATACGCGGGGAATAGGGGGTGTTTCACCGTTTGGTCTCAGTAGCATTAGTAAAGCAGCGGGAGAGAAAATGTTTGCCGGCGGTACCGGCGGCACGGTAGCCTTCTTTGATGATGATTTCATCTACGCCACCTTGGAAGCGTTGCAGACCCAGACTAATAGCCGGGTGATTTCCAAACCGCGGGTGCTGATCAACAGTGAGCAGGAAGCTGTTATTAACAGCAAACGGCAAAAACCCACCACCAAATTTACGGTAACCGGTATTTCCGGCATTCCGGTGGTTGAGTTTGCCGGTTATGTGGATGCAGGCACAGAGTTGAAAATTAAACCCAGCGTCAGCGAAGGCAGAGAAGGTAGAGACTTTCTGAGCCTGGAGATAACGCTGGCGGTTGACAACTTCGAAGGTGAGGGTAGCGGAAATGTTCCGCCTCCGAAATCGACCAACAATGTAACAACAAATGCTACGATTCCCGATGGAAAGGTTATTATACTGGGCGGTCTGACGCGAACTACAGATGCGATAACCGTCAACAAAATTCCGATCCTGGGAGATATTCCCCTGCTTGGCGTACTGTTCAGAAACACGGTCAAGTCGCAGGAAAGCGGTGTTCTTTATGTTTTCGTAAAGGCCAATATTGTAAAAGATGTGAACTTCGAGGACCTGGAAAATATCACGGAAGAAAGCACCATAAAACTGGACAAATTTGAGCTTAATTATGAAAAGCAGTCGTTTATTCCCGGTTTGCCCAATGAACCTTCAGGCCCGCGCAGCCGTGCTCTGGATGATAAAGATTATCGAGCAGAAGAACTGTAAGAAAGTGTATATGAACAGGGCATGGCTTGTGGAGGATGGAAAATTATTGGCAAAACGATATTAACATCGTGAATTGATACGACTATAATGATTACATTATGAAAGAAAAATTACTTGAAATAGCCCGCAAGACCAAGATTATTGATGCCAGGATGCTGGAAGCTTTTCTAAAACAGCATTCTGGAGACGGGGAACGTCTGGATATGGCGTTGCTGGAGTCGGATGTTTTTTCGGAGGATCAGGTTCTCAAGTTGTTCGGTGAACTTTTGGATGTTCCCTTCGTTGAGCAGATAAAGCCCAGCGAGGTGCCCGCTGAATTCGTGGCTGCGGTACCGGCCAATTACGCCCAGCACCACGGTCTGGTGGCGACTGGCATGAACGATTCTGCCATGACGATCGCTACCAGCAGGCCGTTTGCTCTTTATGCACTCGACAACATTGCCAAGATGGTCAACGTTCCATTGAAACCGGCATTTGCCACTCGTGCCATCATCAATACGGCCATCAACTCCGCTTACGAACAACGGGTTACCGTCCTAGGCGATATTGCCGATGAAGTAGATTCCAGCTCGGGTAACATAGAAGGGATACTCAGTGAGGTCGCATCATCAGAAGATCTGCTGGATGTAGTCAATCGACCGCCGGTGATTCGGCTGGTGAACGATATTTTGTTTCGCGCTCTGCAGTTACGCGCTTCGGACGTACATGTTCATCCGCTGGAGCAAAAAATACTCATTCGCTATCGTATTGACGGAGTGCTCTACGATATGCTCAACCTGGACCCGCGTATCCTGTCCGTTGTTGTTTCGCGTATCAAAGTTATGTCCGGTATGGACATAGCGGAACGGCGTATGCCTCAGGACGGCCGTTGTAGTGTAAAAATCGGGCCGCGAGAAGTTGATCTGCGGGTCAGTACCGTTCCGACAGCCTTTGGCGAACGGACCGTTCTGAGACTGCTCGACAAAAGCACAGGTATCTACAGCCTGGAAAACCTGGGACTCGGCGAGCGAGATTTCAAGCGAATTGACCGCCTGCTGGAACAACCGCACGGTGTCTTCTTTGTCACCGGACCAACCGGCAGCGGCAAAACCACCACCCTGTACAGCTTTCTCAGGCGTATCGACGCCACCGAAAAAAACATCATGACTGTAGAAGACCCCATTGAGTATCAACTGGACGGTATCAGCCAGATACAGGTTGCCAGTAAAAAGGGCATGACCTTTGTCACCGCTTTGCGTCATATCCTGCGGCAGGATCCTGATGTGATCATGGTGGGCGAGGTCAGGGACCATGAAACAGCGCGTATGGTTATACAGTCATCTCTTACCGGTCATCTGGTTTTCAGCACCTTGCACACCAACGATGCTGCCGGAGCCATAACCCGTATGTTGGATTTGGGGATCGAGCCTTATCTTGTGGCTTCGTCCATATCCGGCGTTTTGGCACAGCGGCTCGTTCGCAAGGTATGCCCCAACTGCAAACAATGTATCACTACCGATTCGGACCAGATACGTGAGCTCGGCCTTGATTTCGCCACTTTTAAAAGAGTCTATCGTGGAACGGGATGCGAGAAATGTTTCAATACCGGGTATCTGGGCCGCACAGGAATTTATGAATTGATGGTTGTTGACGATGATATCCGCCAGTGCATTTATAAGCAGGGCACAGCGGGTATTATCAAAAAAACGGCTGTCGAAGCAAATATGACAACGTTAAGAATGGACGGCCTCCAAAAGGCGGAAAAAGGTATTACCTCACTCGAAGAAGTAATACGGGTTGCACACTCCGATGATTTTTAAGTATATACCAGGTGAGACGGGCCGCCGGGTATTGGTTGACTTATTATGGACTTTTGAAACAACTTTTGCTGCTAACACAAACTGATCGATTATTATGCCGACTTTTGAATACATAGCTTTGGATAAAACCGGCCATCAGACCCGGGGAAATATCGCCGCCGAATCGGCCGCCGCGGCCAGACACTTATTGCGCAATCGTCAACTGCACGCCAGTAAACTAAGCCCCGTCAGCGAAGCGGCTCATTCGGGGCGTATGGAGTTTACTCGCCTGTTCTCCTCACGTCGGCGCCGGCAGGTGCTGGAGTTTACTCGCCAGTTGGGTACCATGGTCAGGGCCGACGTCAAACTCACCGAGTCGCTGGAAGTGCTTATCTCTCAGGCTAGCGACCGTAGACTCACTCAGGTACTGCAGAACATTCGAGATCAGGTTATAGCTGGTGAATCTTTGGCTAACGGCCTGAAAGAGTATCCCGGTTGGTTCGATGCGATTTATGCCGCTATGATTCGGGTGGGTGAAGCCACAGGGAACCTTGGTCGATCACTCAGTCTTTTGGCCGATTATATGAGCAAGAAACAACGTCTGGAAGCGAAGATCAAAGCCGCGCTGACTTACCCGATTATCCTGGTGGTCGTTTGTATTATAGTCACCACGGTTTTGATGACCTTTGTGGTACCGCGAATAACCAGAATTATTACCAGCACAGGCAGGCAACTGCCCATGGCCACAAAAATCCTGATGGGCGCCAGTGATTTTATGATTAATAACTGGTGGCTGATTCTGCTGACGCTGGCGATAAGCTGGTGGGCCTTCAAGAGGGTGTTGGCCACGACAAATGGTCGGATGGCATTCGACCGTTTTATATTAAAAATCCCGATAACCGGTGAGTTGGTTCGCCAAAGCATTGTGGCACGTTTTAGTTCCACGCTGGCTGCCCTTATTCGCAGCGGGCTGCCCATGGCCGACAGCCTGCAGATTGTCTCGCAAGTGACGGGAAACGCCGTGATGGCTAATGCGGTTCGTCAGGCGAGGGAACGCATTATTGCCGGGGCCGATGTCGCCACGCCGCTGCGAGCCAGCAAAGTTGTGGGACCTGCGGTCGCTCACATGATCGCCGTCGGAGAGAAAACCGGTGAACTGGAAGACATGCTCCTTTCCATATCAGACAGCATCGAAGAAAGCACCGACGCGAGTGTTCAAAGAATCAGTTCGATTATAGAGCCGGTTATTATCGTCATTATGGCCGGTATCGTCGGGTTTATCGTTATGGCGGTAATGCTGCCTATTTTCCAGGTTTCCGACATTAAGATGTAATAAAAAAAAGAAAACAATGAATAGAAAACAATTACAAATAATCACAGTGTTTTTTGGTAGAAGGAGAATTTCGATGAAGCAACCTAAAGCCAAATCATTTTTTTCGCATCGTCACATAGGTTTTACCCTGGTCGAGTTGATGGTTGTAATAGCGATTTTAGGTATCATGGCCGGAGTGGTCAGTCTGCAGGTGATTTCACGTATTCACAAAGCAAAGATAGCCACCGTCAGAACTCAGATCAAAATATTTGAAGATGCCATACAAAATTACAAAATGGATACCAGTCAATATCCGGATAATTCAATGGGGTTGCTGGCGCTGGTGGAAGAGCCACCGGATGTATTCGGTTGGGATACGGCAGGATATCTCAAAGACGGCAAGCTCCCGACGGACCCCTGGGGTTATGACTATTTCTATGACTATACCGGCGATCCGCAGCGGCCATACGAAATTTGCAGCTTCGGCGCCGACGGTAAACCGGATGGCGAAGGCGAAAACGCTGATATCTATGGCTATGAAGAGGCCGAAGAATTTTAAATATTCTGACCTGACCTTGCGTATAAGCAACAACACACTTAACCATAATGAAATGGCAATCCATGGTCTTCTTATTAGAAGTGATCAGATGTTTCGCAGCAACAATAACATTGACGACCACGTAAGAGGCGAAGTTCGTATCAGAAATCACGGCTTTACCATGATCGAGGTTGTGGTGGCATTCTTTATAATAGCCTTGTTGCTTGGTATTGTAGCGCCGGACATGTCCAACAGGATAACTCAGAACCGCCTGGACGAAGACGTAAACAGGTTTGCGAGGACTCTGCGTATGACGGCTGAGATAGCCGTTTTGCGCGGTTGTCATCTGGACGTTGTCATCGAGGTGACACCCGGCTACTACACCGTCTATGAGCACAGCGAGGAAGGCTACGATGAAGAAATTGAACCTCTCATCGAACAACGGGGACTGGATCGTTGCTATATCGAACAGGTCGGGCATGAAGACGGTTCGCATCAGTATTCCGGCGACCTGATCTTGCGAGCAACGCCTCAGGGATGGGAAAAATCCGTCACCTTCGACCTGATCGACATCCCAAATGAGCATTATCGTTTTTTGAACTGTGGCCGCCTGACCACACGCGTAGTTGTGAGCAATCGTCCATTGGAACTGATCGAGCCGCAGATGGAGGTCTCTATGACCTCCCCCATTTAACTGTGAGAACCAATAATGCTCCGTACATCTGAAAAAAAAACCGGATTTACCTTAATAGAGGTTATCGCCAGCTTAGCGATATTAGCTGTTCTGCTTGCCGGTGTGATGGTGATATATCAGCGTACCGTCGATTCTGTCGGCAAGCAGATAATGCGTGAACGCGCTATGGCGGTGGCACAAAGGCACATGGAGGTGCTTCTGGCACACGCACAGGAGCCAAATGTAATCGGCCTGCCAATCCGAGACGAAATAGATCCTCTTTTTACCTGGCAGTTGGACCTGAAACGGATAATGGTTGACTCCGACTCACCCAGCCCGAAAGATTTCGCCAAAACCTTTATCCAGGCAACCGTAAAGGTAAACCAGGCCGAAGCAGAGGCTGGTGAGCGTCCTACAGTCGAGCTGATTCGTTATTTCGCTACACTAAAGCCGATACCGGGTCAGCCGATCGCGGTTCCGATCGCGCCGGAGTTGCCACCATGGTATCTTGAACTACAAGAAAAACTAGGTCGCGAGCCGACTATCCAGGAAGCCCTTCAATGCCTGATAGAAAGCGGTCAGTTGCCGCCGGACGCACTTGAAGAAATTGGCGAACTTGACATTGACGAAGAAAATGAAGGGGGAAATGTGGAGTAGGAGGAGAAAGGTGGACTGCTATAACGAAACTTTTACAAATAGTAGTGCCTGGATGGGAAAACAGAAAACAAACATGAAACGTTCGGGTTTCTCAGTTTTAGAGTTGATAGTAACTTTGATTATTGCGGCGATGGTGTGCGCTGCCGTACTGGAGATACTCTCTCATATCGGTGACCAGCACAATATGATCAGCCACAGACTGGCTCAGCAGGCTTCTATACAATACAGTATGGACAAACTCTTATCCGATATCATCGCCAGCGCCCAGGCCGACAGCAAATTCAACGTCGAACACAGTTCTTACGGTCAACTTGAGACATCTCAACTTACCATCAGTTCGGGCGGCAACGGCGAGCAGGACAAACCGATTGCACAGATCGACTGGGTAGCCGTACCACGTTATGAACAGGAGGATCTGGTCCTTTTCCGCCGGGAAATCAAACCCGGTGACACCGATAACGCTATGTATGTCCCTCTGTGTGAAAAACTGTACTCGTTTCAGGTGGAATTGCTCGACGCCGATGGCGGCATTTACGGCGACCCCAATACTAGTCCTTCGCTCATTGAGGTGCAGGCTCAATTGTTTCGATCGGACCGACTCGACCCACAACAGCTATTGACCGTCAACCGCACTTTTTGCCTGAAGAGATTCGAATTGCCGAAATAACTATGAAAATCAATTACAAACAATCGAAAAAAAACGGCTTTGCACTGCTGCTGACGCTTATGATACTGGTGCTGCTGGCCGGTCTGATTGTGGAGTTCCAGGCCGACACGGCCATACATGTCAGAGCCAGTAACTACCGTGCCGATCACCTTCAGTGTCAATACGCTGCGGAATCCGCCTTGATAATTGCTTCCCAATTGACACGGGATATGCTCGAGAGCAAAACCCCGCGCACGGCCAAAGTCCCAACGCCACAGGACCCCGATGATCCAAATCTTGCCGAACCCGACGATTTGGAGAATCTCGACGATCTGACCGATCCTAACGATGCTGCCGATCCGAATGATCTCGACGAACCAAACGAAATGGGGAACATTGCAACACTGGCGCCGTTCATACTCGTTCAGAAAACCGTTCAGATCGGGACGGCCGTCGTTGATATAGAAATTCATGATGAAAACGCTAAATATCCACTTTATTGGCTTTTACACTCGCCTTTTGAGAAAGAAATAGCGCCTGTAGAGGACTCGATCGGGCGGCTTGGCGAACTGCTCGATGCGGAACCCGATGAGACGGACAACGCTATAAATTTGGCGATGGATATCGACAAGCGAGTCGAAGTCCTGGAACCGATGATTTACCTTGCCAAACAGCGGTCCCCCAAAAATAAAAATGGCGAAGTCCGTATGTTATGGCGACCACGACGTGCCCGAATAAAAAACAGTCCTCCAAAATCCACACCTCCTGTCAGCAGTGAAGACCTTCAAAAACAGCATTACCAGGCTATGGGCGCTTTCGTCCAGCAATGGCACAATGAAACCGCCAACACGAAAAGTGAGTTCCCTGAAACCGATTTGACCATGCGCCCCGAAAACTTTACCGACTACCTGGGGTATTGGGGACATACAAAGATCAATGTTAACACGGCCCCGCCTGAGGTTATGGAAGCCGCCTTCCTGCCGTTAGGAATAACGCAGACCGCGATTCAGGCTATTGTGGAGCACCGCCAGCAAAATCCTATCGACAGAAGGTTGAATCTGTACGATATCTCCGATGAAATTGACAGGGATATTTCACGGGCTGTCCAGGTATTGGCTATACCTACCAGTGACACATTTTCTATTCACATAAACGCTCGATTGGGCCGGGCCAATTACAATATTTTGACCGGTACTTACAGAACCTATAAAGGCGCATTTGTCAATTATGCTTTTTTCCAGGGAGACTGACCATTGGCCAACAAAAGTTGTCTAGGCATACATTACACCAATACCCGGATTACCACAGTAATGATCGAACAGCAGGCTGATCAGTATTACTCCAATGACCCACTGAAGGTGACTTTGGATGACGAGCCGTCGGACGGTCAAAACCTGTCACTGATTGGTCGGACAGGGCAAAGCCTCGCTTGTCATAGCAAAAAAAAACCTCCGGTCGCGCTATCGCTGGGAGGCCATCTTTATCAGAGCCTGTCACATCATAGCGAATTTTCCGATATCCAGCAGCTCAATCAGACTTTGCGTTATGATATTGAGGAAGATTTCGCCACCAATGCCGATTCAATCGCGATATGTTATCAGCAAAAGCCTTGTGCTTCGTCCGGTTTGGATTTGTTGGTGCATACAACCAATCGCGACCAGCTTGAGAAACTGCTCGGCGAATTCGAACAGGCCGATCTGGACGCTCTGGTGGCAGAACCTGATCTCGTTTCCTGGACGCACTGGCTGGTGAACGAACAGAATCAATCGAAATTGCCCAACCAGGAATCACTGATTGCCGTGGGCTGGGCGGTTGACATTTTATATATTTTGGCTTTGGACCAGCAGAGTCAGCCGATTTTGGCTCGCAGTCTGACGTGTTCGACCGGCGAGCAGGCGCACAAACTACTCATGAACGAACTGCCGCGCAGCCTGGCTTCTTTGCCGCAAGATCAGCAACCCAGGCATTTGCTCTACCACAGTAACGGTTTGAATCCGGATCGCATCAACGAGCTTGCAAGTCGGCTCGGTCTTCAGACACAGGCTGTCTCGGAACCTGATATGGCCTGCGCCTGTGCCTCTGGCGTTGCGATGGGCTGGCTGAAACAATGTACCAACACCGACTTCCGTGCGGACAGGCTTACGCCACATACCTTGACAATGGCCAAACGCAGGGCTTTTTACGGCCTGGGTGTTGCTGTATCATTCTTTCTGATGGTCTGGATTTCCCTTATGTACGTCTATCTCGACAGGTATAAGAACATTGAGGAACGTGCCGGAAAAGAGGTCGCTACCGCATGGGAACTGGCTTTCGCCGGGACGAAGCAAAAACCGCCACGAATAACCAATAACATCCCTAAAGACATCAGTCGCCGACTGGACGAGGTAAGACAAAAATACCGCGGCAAAACTGTCAGAACACCCTCCGATTCCGCCAGTAATACGCTGATGCTGGTCTTTCAGGGCCTGAGCATATTACCGGAAGACTTCGATCTTGAAATCAAGTACCTTTCGGCCTCTCCCGATTCCGCCAGTTTTGACGGTTCGGTGCCAAATATGGGTGACCTGGAAAAGTTGTTCGGCGTTTTTGACCGTCAGGATTCTCCGATGGAAATTAACCGTTCGGATTTCAGAGAGATTAGCGACAGTTCACAGGGCCAGACCAGTAATCGGCGTAACTTCAAAATGCCGTTACAGGTAAAACAAAAAGACCTGAAGAAAAAACGTTGAGCGAAAAAAGAAAATTGTTCCACTTCCTGCGCTACGCGATCGAAAGGAAAAATCAAACATGGCTTCTAACGTTGACTGGCTGAAAAAAAAACAGTTTTGGATAACCGCCGTTCCGGCTGTTTTGGCGATCTGGGCCATTGGAATTACAGTGAAAATGCTCGACCAGCGCCGAGCTGCCATTGATCAGGTGGACCAGACACAGCAGGTCTGGGACAAGGCCCTCAAAATCGAATCAATCTCAAAACAAATCGGCAGCGACGCTCTCTTGGCCGATTCGTTGCCGAGAAATTTGAAACGCATTGCCTCCGTTCGACGGTGTGTCAAAGACGCCCTGATCATAGAATCGAAATGGACGCGTGGAGAAACATCAGAGGGAAGATCTCAAAAGGACGGTTCGTCGATCTACACCGAGACTAACAGCTTCAAAGACATAAGACTATTGCAGATTGCCATGTTTGTCGATTCGATGGAGCAAAACGATCCCTCTGTCAGATGCGATTCGGTGACAATCAAACCTTCCAGCAATAAAAAGAAAGACTCGTGGGACGTCGATATCAAATTCAACTATCTCAAAGCTGATTCACGTTCATCCGAAACCTGATTCAACCGGCTATGGCAGGCCGTCGCTCACAATACTATAACCAAAATTGGGATTATAGGTTTTTGCTGTTATGGCCGACGCCACGGGGTTAATAAATCTCCATCCACAAATTATCGCTGCTCTTGTCTGTCGTGGTCGGGACTTCTTCAGGAATGTCTAAAGGCATCTCAATGACCTCCCAAGGCTGTTGCAATTGTAATTTTGCCTGGCGATTGACAAGCTCGTTTTCGTCGATAGTTGACACCCAGTTGAGGTATTCCGTCAGGTCGGCTATGGGTTCGAGTGAGTAAACCGCCATGAAACGGACAAACCATTCCGGGTCGCTCAGCAGTTCTCCCAGGCGTTGCGCAGCGGTACTCCCTGCCGAAAGGCTCAGACCGCGAAAACTGTAGGCGCTCCATGCACGCACACGGAAGTCACTGTTATTAAGGTTATCTGCGATCAATTCACGAATCGAATAGCTGTCGATTTTCTTGGGGAGATAGTCCAACAGGTTTTTCTGTGACAATTCCGCTTCATGCAGCAGACCGCTCATCAGTCTGGCGGACTGAATCCGATTATTAGTCGAACCGGTCCTCAAAAATTGTTGCTGAACCGACAATCGATCCGGACTTGGTACAAAACTTTTGCGAACGAAAGTAACCGGTTCCGGTTGAATCTGGGGTATCCTGCCGGTAATCCTGCCGGCTGAATCAATAACAGGGTCCAGATAAAGATGGACCGTTACTTGATACGTTTGTTGCGGGTGCTTTTGCAGAATTTCACGAAGGCTTCCTATGTTAAGGTGTTCGACGACACCGTTGGATTGGCTCGGCGACAAAATCTGGTTCTGAACAAGATGTCGATGTGCCAGCGGCATCTCTTTGCCGGTATCCTGCATCCCCGAAGCCTCAACCTCGGCCGTAATCAGAATATGGGGGTCCAGAAAACTGCCTGGGCCGACGAACAAGATGGTATCGCTTATGTTGGTCAGATATATCTGACCAATAATGGGGTCGTCATAGTTGAATGAGTCGGTTTCCAGTTTCATTTGACAGTGAATATATTTCTCGGGCGACTCCGCAAGAGAAAGTTCTTTATCGTCAAACTCCTTGTTTAGTGATGATTCCATCCTGTCTTCCACGGCTGGCGGCGGGGCAATCGCAACGTTATTCTGGCCGGGAATGGCCGGTGTGGTTTCTTCCGGAGGCGGTTGCGGTTGCGGTGCGAGTTCCTGCAGTTTTTGTTCGATCTTTTCTGTCAGGATTCCTGCTCGGTTGACATCGACAGCTTTTAGTCTTTCCAGGGCCGCGGCTTGTTCGTTGCGAGACAAAAGTATTTCCACTGCCGCCATCGCCGCGATAGGGTCATTGGGATCGCTGTTTGTCAGCAACGCCTCACCCTGATCCCACTGGTTGTTCATGACGTACGCATAGGCCAAAATGTTACGAACACGCTTATCCTGATCGGCATCACGATAAGCGCTTTGGGCGTATTCAAGGGCGCCGGCAGAATCCGGATTGATAAAACAAAAAAACCAGGCCAGTTCCGCACGTAATGCCGGGGCGCTTTGTTGAGCCTGGCCCAGCTTATCAACGGCTTTTTTGATTGCCTGATTCAGAACGTAGGAGGCTTCCTTGTGTTTTTCAAGCTTCTTCATGGCCAACGCCAGCACCCCGTTGACCAGCAGATCATCCGGACGGCTCAGCAGGTAATCCTCAGCCAGTCGGACACACAACTGATATTGTTTGAGGTTATACGATCCGACCAGTTGTTTCAGTTGCAGTTCTTCTTTCACCCCAGGCGGACCAGGCCGCAATCCCAACAATTTATAAGCGTGTTCATAGTATTTCTGCGCCAGTTTGCCACAGCCGTAACCTTCCAGAATATCAATTAAATTCAGCGCTGCCTGCAAATCATAAGGATTAGCGCGTAACTGTATTCGCCGGAGAATAACAGCCAAAATCTTTCTGTTCTCTGCCGCATATTGCTCTCTGGCTTCTATCTTTTCCGGTGGTGTCCCTTCCGGGAACGCCGATGGCGCCGGCGGCAGATTCAACATACGCGCCAAAGCGTCGAAATTGTAACCGGAAACACTGAGAGCCCGGCCAAACAAATTCCGAGCTTCATCGATCGCGCCTTTTTCAAATGCCAAAATCGCAAGTTGAGTCATAGCTTTACTTTGAATGTATGGATACTTCTGGAGCATAGGTAAGTTCTTGTTAAGAAAGTACTCTCGTTCTTTGCGTTCGTTGAAGCTATCGAGTTGATAACTGATCCAGCTATCGATGGGGGCGTTATCATTTGGCTTGAGCTCACTGTATTGAACTAATGCGTCCGTAGCTCGGCCGGGGTCGTCGATGACCGGGGAACTAAGAAGAGTCATCAGATCACACCAGGCCTGGGCATTGGAAGGATCTATTTGAACCGCCGCCTGGAGCAAAAGGCACGCCTCGCGTAATCGCCGGTCGGACTCGGCTGGGTCGAGTTGCATATCAGCGTAGTTTATTGACTGAAGCTCCACCGGCGACCATAAATCCCGCGCCATGGCAAACAAACATTGAGAATCACTCGAGGAGGAAGATCCCTGACCCGGAGAACTATCAACTGGTAGTGCCAAAAACAACAACCAAAGTATAACACTTACACGGTGAGCCATAGTTACCTCTACGATATTTGGGAAAAAAAGTTCTTTAACTTTTCGTACTGGTTTTTCAGCTATCAACTTTTCGAGTCTTCCCGCTTCTCAACCTTCGGAATTATCGGTATTTCGAGTACAAAAATCGGACATTTCAGTGCTTTTGTGCTCATAGCGTATGATGTTTTAAGGTTGTTATGCCACGCTGAGCCTGAAAAGCCAAAGAACTTTGCGGCTCAAGCTCGCACACCGCCTGCCAGGACGCCATGGCGCGATCGATAAGGCCCATATTCTGCAGAGCCAAAGACAGATTAGCCGGAACGTCGGCGTTTTGACAATCGCTTTTCAGACTGATTTCACATTGCTCCACCGACAACGCAAACTGCATCTTATCGCAGTACATCAATCCCAGCTTGTAATGCAATTCGATAGATTCCTGGTCCAGATAAAACGCCCTGCTAAGCTGTTTTTCTGCCTCTTGGGACCGGCCGTCTTCAAATAACGCCAGGCCGAGCTTGATCTGAGCCTTGAAAAATGACGGATTGATCTGCAGGGCCTCCTGGAACTGAGTGATGGACTGATCGGTTTGCCCTTTGCCACGCAAAAGCAATCCATAGCGGTAGTGCATATCCGCATGGGTGGGATTTTCACGCAGCTTACGGTGATATCGTTCCATCTGTTTGTCCAACAGATCGTTTTTGTCAGGTGACTCCTCGGTCATAGTTGGTATGAACGGGTCGGAAAAACCTTGGCCGACATTGTTGGATTGAGAAGCCTTCACCTGCAGCCGATTCATCTCGGCAAAGAGCAGATTAGTGTTTGGTTCGAGTGCCAAAGCCAGTTCGAGGGTATCAAAGGCCTGCTGCAATCTATTCTCGCCGGCAAGGTTCTTCTGGGCCAGGGCCAATCCGACATACGTTCCTATGAGACGGTCATTGATTTCTACCGCTTGGTTGAATTTGCCGGCTGCCTCATTGAAACGCCCCATTCGCAGATGTTGCGTACCAAGTTTGACCATGGCCTCCAGGTAGCCGGGATGAATCTCTATCGCCCGCTCATAATGGGCAATCGCCGCTTCGTCGTTACCGGTCTGACTGTACAGATCGGCTAACCGTACGTAGGAATCGGGGAAATTACCGCGATCATCGACAATCTGCTGCATTCGCATAATAGCTTCGCTTATCTGACCGGCCTGAACGAGCGATTCCACTTGATCGTCGTGTTGCTCGAAATTATCCGGCTCGATAGTCAACGCTCTTTCGAAATTGGCCTCGGCTTGAGAGTATTGTTTGACCTGTAGGTGCAGATGCCCGAGAACCAAATAGTTCCAAACGTCTTCAGGATATTCTTCCTGCAATGCCTGATACTGCACAATGGCATCGCAATAGTTGCGCTTTAACAAATATATCGCTGCCAGCCGATGCCTTATTCTCTGCAGACAAAGACGGGACGAACAGCCTTGGCGATAATATTGCAGAGCCTCGGTGATTTGACCTTTACGCTCACAGCAGTAGCCCAGGGCGAACAAAACACGTCCGTCTTGTGGTCCCAACTGCCCAGCCTGTTGCAGTTGAGATATGGCTTGATCCAGTTCGCCGTGCGAGGCATACATCGCGGACCAGGCCAGATGTATCTCCAAAGGACGCGGATGTTCACTCAGAAGCTCATTGAACAACGTTTTCGCTCGGTCCGACGCGCCGCTATACCCATAATGAATAGCCAGACGTAGCTTATTGGCTGTATGTGCCGGATTATCCTCCACTGCCGAATCCAGTTGCGCAGCCTCGTCCCGGCTCAGCACATTGCAGTAGGGAAGAACCAGATCCATCAAGTCCCTTTCTAGTCCCTTACCAAGCAGTTCCAAAAGACAACTCATATCTCTCCTCTCCCTTTCCTTAATCCTTTTTATGGCTCGACGATATTTGGCTTAACCTTGGCGGCTCTTTTCAACCCAATTTTCACTCAACAGGGCCTGTTACGCGAAAACATCTTTTCCCGCCACCATGCGTATCGACGGACATAAGCGAATTCTTAACATACGAACACCTTTAACTATACTGAAAACAGGGTTGTTTGTCCCCACAATCAGATTAGTCGATACATCTTCGTCAGATTACGATCTAATCCGATTAATCGGAACAAGATGCGTTCCGGCTGTGCAGGTTATCCCGACAAGGTAAACCTCAAAAAACGCCCACAACACACCAAAAATTATTATCGACCCCAATTGCCCCTTATAGGACTATACCCCTTGGGTATCGCCGCGGTAAAATCCAGCGGCTGCTTCCGGGCTCATAGAATTGACGTAAATATCGGTAGCCAGCTCGTAACCGCCTGAAATGGTAAGACGCGGATAGAGCTGGAGATACCAGCGAAAGGCCGCTTCGTCGGTGTTATCGACCCCGGCTGTATGGAAAACAAGATTGTAGTCCGGCCGGTTCAGGCCCTGGCCCAGTTGCTTAAGAAGCGGTTGCACAATATCGACCAGATCGCAAATCATCTCGTCAGAGATTTTACCGAACTGCGATTGCGATACACGCGGCAGAACATAAACCTCAAAAGGGCACATAGAAGCGCTGGGGCACAGGGCCAGAAAACTTTTGTTCTCGGCGATGGTACGCTCACCGCTGGCCAGTTCGTTTTCGATAGTTACATCGAAAACACTGCGACCTCGGGTGGAAAGGTAATCACGGCAGTATTTAATCTGTTCGATCAATCGCACAGGCATCATCCCAGCCGCGGCGATCTGGAAATGCGGATGGCCCAGCGAAGCGCCGGAAAGCTGACCATGGTTGCAAAAAATGCTGACATGTTTGACCGACTCCTGACCGGCAAGATAATTGTACCGCCCACGGAGAATACCAACTATCGAGCAGGCATGCTCCCGCTCGTGGCAGCCGAAATGAACGTTATGGCTCGGCGACTCGATCAGAACTTCGTGTAAGCCGACAGCGGGGTGAGCGCCAAAACAATTGTCCGGCGAAACGACGCTGCTGTTTTGATCGAGAAAAGGAAACTTATTGGGTATAACCCGGATGGACCAGTCGCACGAATCGCAACCTCCCTGCGAGGAACGAAGGGTGAATATCTCCAGCGGAGTCATTTGCTCGTTACCTGGGCAAAACGGACATTCAGGATCGAAATCAGGCGGATCCCCGCGCCCCGCCAGGGCAAAATCATGCGGACGACTACCGCGACGAGAGGCAATAATAACCCATCGGTTACTAATCAAATTGTGACGATACTCAAGCATAAGTCCATATTTATACCTATTCTGAATCAAAATGCCAAGTAGGAAATTTGTACGTTCTCATCGGAAAAAGCCGATGTTGTACCCACTTGCTTATACTGCCGCAATCCCTTATTATACCACTATGAAAAGCACTAAAGATCGCGAACCAATGGACAAAACCGTCAAATGGTGGCTGATAATCTTTAGCTTGGTCATGCTGGTCATTCTCGGCCTATGGGCCAATAAAAGCATGCTTAAAGATCGTGTCGCCGCCAAACTCGACGACATCCGTGCCACCGGCTATCCAGCTACATGCGATGAACTGGAGAAATGGCACAAATACCCACCGCCGGGCCAAAACGCCGCAGAGATTGTTATCGAAGCAATGTCACATTTAACCAAATGGCAACCGAAAGATATCCCCGAAGATTTTGATGTAGAATCGGGACAGAACAAAAAAGAAAAATCACTCCCAGAAGACTGGGATAAGCAAAACGCCAGATTTTTGCCCATCATAGGTGAAGCCGAACTACCCGAACCTTCCCAGCCATTGCCTCCCATCATAAAACGTTCTATCGAAAATTATCTCAAAGAAAACAATCAAACCCTCGAACTCCTCCGCCAGGCCGCCACCATAAAACAATCCCGTTACCCCACAGACTGGAGCGAGGGAATTAACGCACTCACGCCACAACTTGACGAAATAAAAAGCGGCGCCAAATTGTTAACACTCCAGGCAATCGCACACATTGAAAACAATCAGCCCGACCTCGCCATAGATTCTTTCATAACTTCAAAAGCACTAGCCGCTACTCTCAATAAAGAACCTGGGTTAGTTGCTTTCCTTGTCAAAATTGGCTGTCAATCTCTCAGTCTCACAACATTGGAATATCTCTTCAGCAAAACATCGCTCAATGAGGACCAGCTCGCGATAATCGATAACACTATCATAGAAATGCTCAATGAGTCAGATACGACAACGGATTTTGCCGGTGAACGCTGTTGGATTTATAATGCCGTAACAGAAACAGAAATATTGAGTGGCTTTTCGGATATATCATCTGTTGAGGTCAAATTAATCAAAGTAATCGGCCTGCTGGAAATGGACTACATCCGTTGTCTCGATAACATGCAGGAATATCTCGACAACATGAAATTGCCCTGGCCGGACAGACTGATCGCCGCAAAAAAAACCGAAGCCAACATCGGCTCACCTTCGAGATACCAGGTAATCAGCCACTCACTACTAATGCCATCTTTTACCCGTGCGATAGAGTTGCATGCCAGAAGCGACGCACAGCTTGCCGCCGCCCACACTGCCGTCGCCCTCGAACGATACCGCCTGGCCAACAACTCACTGCCGGACGACTTGGCTCAGCTTGTCCCCGCCTACATCGAAAAAATCCCAATCGACCCATTCGACGGCAAACCACTGCGATACAAAAAACTCTCACCGCAACCAGGATACACCATCTACAGCATCGGCACCGACGAACACGACGACTTCGGCGACAAATCATCCGACGCCACATTCACCGTTACAACCCCAACTCCCTGACCTTGCCCATTTTACTAAAGGGAGCCTCTAAAAATTCCAGCCATCCACGGTAAAAACGGATTTTTAGAGGTCCCCTTCAACCACTTCTATACAACACCCATCGAACAAACCGTAATCAAGCAGGTCAACCACGGAATTTTGATCGACGTCGGCGCCATTACACCAATCCGGCTTACCGCAGTCCGTTTCGAGCCAATTAGACGCTAAAACATTAAGAGCCTCGACAATATGTGACATTATCTTGATAGTATCTGCGCCATAATACGATTGACCGCTGCTAAGAAAACCCACAACCGTTACTTCCGCCGGCCCATAATCCAATGTCGATCCACAAAAAGCTCCTCGGCCGAATGACATCACAATCTCTACAAGACCTTTATCATTGATCGAAGCCTCTATATGGTCCGATTCGACGCCAAGCTCTACGATAACCCCAGGCCTATCCGTATCCACATCATCCAAACCATAACCTTCCGGCAGAACAAAATGCGCCTTAACCCACCTGCCATTGCTGCCAACATTCAACGCCTTCGGCGTAAACTTCATCGACAGCTCTATCGCCGGGAGAAATTCGTAGGCGCCCATATCAACTATAGCCGTGCCATTGCTGTCACCATCAAAGATACGTGGATTGCCGTCCAGATCAGTAAGAACCGTAACCACCGAGTTCTCACCTGCGTCAATACACGGCGAGTCCGCCGCCAGATGCAGATCATCATCTTCCGTACCTAAGATATCGTCGGGACCGTCGGGATCGACAAACAGCGGATCGACGTCAATATTTCCCATACCCAGCCAACCTCCCTGCACGTCACTATAAGTAATCGTGATAGTCGAGCCGTCGTTATTCCATATTTCGCTGCCACCATCCCAGAAAATACAATTGATCATTTCAATAGTACTTTGATATGACTGACCTGATGAATCACAAGCCAATCCATTTCCATTCACCGCTGAATTACCCGCAAATGTGCAGTTTGCCACCATCAGCACGCAGTTTCCATTGATATACATCCCGCCGCCGCGGAAGCCAGCCGAGTTGCCGCTGAAGGTGCAGTTGCTCACTATCGAGCCGTTGAAGGCGTTAAACATCCCGCCACCGTCGCCAGCCGAATTGCCGCTGAAGGTACAGCCGGTCACTGTCGGGCTGCCGCGGTAGTTAGACATCCCACCGCCGTTGGAGTCAGCCGTATTGCCACTGAACATGCAGTTGGTCGCTGTGGAGCTGCTCCGGTTGTTGAGCATCCCGCCGCCGGAGCCAGCCGAGTTGCCGGCGAAGGTGCAGCCCGTTACTGTCGGGCTGCTGGAGGTCCTGTTTGCCATCCCGCCGCCATCGCCAGCCGAGTTGCCGCTGAAGGTGCAGTTCATTACTGTCGGGCTGCTGGAATCCCTGTTATACATCCCGCCGCCGTAGTCGCCAGCCGAGTTGCCACTGAAGGTGCAGCCAGTCACTGTCGGGTTGCTGGAGTAGTTATACATCCCGCCGCCGTCATCGCTAGCCGAGTTGCTGGTGAATGTGCAGCCAGTCACTGTCGGGCTGCTGTTGTTGTGGTTATACATCCCGCCGCCGTTGTCGCCAGCCGAGTTGCCGCTGAAGGTGCAGCCAGTCACTGTTGGACTGCTGGAGTACCTGTTACACATCCCGCCGCCGTTATAGCCAGCCGAGTTGTCGGTGAATGTGCAGCCAGTAATTATTGGGTTTCCAGAATTGTTATACATTCCACCACCGTAAGCTTGTTCCGAGCTCCAGTCGCCATTGGCGTTGCCAGCGGTAACGATGAAACCGTCGAGTATGGCCGTTGCATCCATGCCGCTACCGGTCACTACGTAGTAGCTGTTTTCCGCCCGGGTAGATTCGTCCAGCAAATCTTCTGTTGCGACCTCTATATCATCGCCATTGAGATCACCGCTGAGGATAGTTTCATACTGATTCGGATCACGGTCATCCCAGCCTGGATCGCCACCATCCGGAAAACCGCCATAGACCGCTACGCCGCTGACCAGTTGAAACGTTGCTTCCCGGTCACCGGAAGGTCCTGACGGGGTGTATATTCCCTGAGCTACGCGGATCTCCTCTATCTGAGGCTGCACCACTGTAATACTGATCGCTTCCTGCAAATCGGTAAATGCATCTTCCCAACTCAAACCGTTATTTCCTCCCAGAGCATCATCATTAACATATATAATCGTTGGAACATCGTTGTCCCATTCACCGGCGATCACCTTGCCAGTATAGCATACAGGAGCGCTTATCCATATTATAGCTTCACCGTTAAGGCGATCACTATCTTCTACCGCCCCGAGCGTGACGGTCTGGGGGACCAAATAATTAGATGAGTCGAAAATCAATAGTCCACCGGAGATAACCGTAATATCGGGATCACCCGATTGCGGTGCTACCATTATCTCAACTTCTCCCTGTGGGTCCATTACTAATGCCACCGTAAATGTTGTTGTTTGCCCCTCGTCAATAGTGACCGATTCGGTACTCAGCCCAAAACCCTGGTTTGGACCTTCGTACGCCCCCATGTCAACGATCCCATCTGTAATACGAGGATTACCGTCCAGATCGGTAGGCGGCAACGGGGGATTGTTGCTATTCGTGCCTGCGTTAACACAGAGTGAACCATACAACAGCCGCACATTATCGTCTTGGGTACCGACAATATTATCGAGGCCATCAGCATTCACAAACAGCGGATCCCCATCGATATTACCGCCGTCGTCGGTGCCCAGGGAAGTATCCCATGATCCACCGTCAAGACAGCCGGCAATATCGCAATGACTGATTACCGGGGTACTGGAAGTGGAAGTATTATAAATCTCATTGCCCCCGAAAGATGCGGTATTGCCCCAGAGGATGCAGTTGAACACCGTAGGATCGCTGTTGTCCTCATTATACATCCCGCCACCGTCCTCGCCGGCCGAGTTCCCGGTGAAGCTACAATTAGTCACTATAGGCCTGCTGTCGTCCTCATTATACATCCCGCCGCCGTCGTCAGCCGAGTTGCCGGTGAATGTGCAGTTCATTACTGTCGGACTGCTGCGTTCGTTAGCTATCCCGCCACCGTCGTCGTATCTAGCCGAGTTGCCGGTGAATGTGCAGTTCATTACTGTCGGACTGCTGCGTTCGTTAGCTATCCCGCCGCCGTCGTTGTATATAGCCGAGTTGCCGCTGAATGTACAATTAGTCACTGTCGGGCTGCTGAAGTAGTTATGCATCCCGCCGCCGGAGCCAGCCGAGTTGTCGGTGAACGTGCAATCGGTTAGTGTTGGGTGACTGTACCAGTTGTTATACATCCCGCCGCCGTTGGGAAATCCGCCGCCGTCGCCGGCCGAGTTGTCGGCGAAGGTGCATCCCGTTACTGTCGGACTACTGAAGTCCGAGTTACACATACCGCCGCCGTTGCCGCCAGCCGAGTTGCCGGTGAATGTGCAGTTACTTATTGTCGGGTTGCTGTAGTAATCGTTATACATCCCGCCACCGCGGCGGTGCTCTCCAGAACCGTCGGCATTGCCGCCGGTAATCGTAAAGCCGTCGAGTACGGCGGTCGCATCCACGTTAGTGCCCTCTGGATGACAAAGAACATGATAGCAGTTGTCGCTCTTATCGCCCGGCACACCGATATCGCCGGAAAAAATCGTTTCATTGTTTCCCGCATCGCGTTGATCCAGTGCCGTTTCAGTCCCGGCAAATCCGCCGTAGATCCCCACGCCGTTTGTCATACGGAAATGCTTACCTCGATCGCCTATCCCCAATCCGTAATCAGAGGTGGGATAATATGTCCCCGCCGCCACCCAGATATCTTTGCCGCTACCTGACGCGGCGTCCAGGGCGTCCTCCAGATCAGTAAAGGCATCATCCCATGATGTGCCGTTATTGGAGCCGGTTGCATCGTCGTCCACATAGACAACCTCGCTGTTAATGATAAAGTGGGCGGTGACATACTCATGTAAATTCATGGTGATCGTGGCCGGGTTGTCATTGCCGGTAACATCACCGCTCCAGTTATCAAATATATAGCCTTCTTCCCCGTCAACGGTAATGGTAACCTCTGTTCCCAGAGGATATACTCCCCCTGCCGGGTCAAGCGTCACTGCACATGCTCTTGCGAACGGTTTGATTGTAACATTCAACGAAAATAGCACATCACCGGCAACCTCATCGACGCCCATATCCACTATGCCATAAATAATTCGCCCATCACCCTCGAAATCGGTTGCACCAAGCGATGGGGCGCTGTTGTCCCCTGCGTTTATGCAGGCGGAAGTTCCCTGGAGATGAACATCACCGCCTGCCGCATCGACAAACAAGGGATCCACGTCGATATTACCACCACCATTGGTGCCCAGGTAAGTATCCCAGTATCCGCCGGGAAGACATCCGGCAATATCGCAGTAACTGATTACCGGGATAGTGGTATCGGTGTCATTACGAATCTCATTGCCCCAGGAAGCTGCGGTATTGCCCCAGAGGATGCAGTTGGTCACTATCGGGCTGCCGTCCCAGGCGTTAAACATCCCGCCGCCGCCGTCAGCCGAGTTGCCGGTGAAGGTACAGCCAGTCACTGTCGGGCTGCCTCCGTTAAACATCCCGCCGCCGCATACGTCAGCCGAGTTACCGATAAAGGTGCAGTTTGTTACTGTCGGGTTGCTGTTGTCCCTGTTATACATCCCGCCGCCGTAGCCATAAGCCGAGTTGCCGCTAAAGGTGCAGCCAGTTAATGTCGGACTGCTGTTGTCCCTGTTACACATCCCGCCGCCGAGGTAGTGGGGATATTCCCCGTCAGCATTGCCGCCAGTGATAGTAAAACCATCAAGTACAGCGGTTGCATCCAGGTTTGTACCATCCGGATGATAAAAAACATGGTAGCAGTTGTCAGAATTATTGCCCAGAATACCGATGTCCCCGCTAAGAATCGTTACGTTATTTCCCGCATCCCGTTGATCCAGAGCAGTTTCAGACCCGGCAAATCCGCCGTAGATCGCCACGCCGTTTATCATACGGAAGTGCTTGCCGCGGTCGCCTATCCCCAATCCGTAATCATAAGTGGGTTTATATGTCCCCGCCGCCACCCATATCTCATCCCCGCTACTAGCATCGCCCAGCGCATCCTGAAGATCCCCGTACGCATCAGCCCAGCTCGTACCGCCCCCTGTGCCGCCCTCCTTAACATAGATAGTCTCAGCTAACGCCGAACTCGTCGCCATCCCCACCGTCAAAACCAACACCACCAACCACGCTATCGATCTCGATCTTCCTCGCCCCATCAGACCATCCTCCCAAACTATGTTTCGCATAAATCGCTTAATCATACACTCGTCCTTTGCGGGGAATCAATCTCACCCCACGCGGATACTACCATAATACAAAACCCCACCCACCTTCGTCAAGCAAATTACCCCCCAATCCAACCAATCACCTATTTTTTTTCATCTTCCTCCCCCCCAACTTTCTGACCTCTGACTTCTACCCCTCCCCCCAAATGGTCCGCCCTTTTCCTTCCCCTCATCTACTCATCTACTCATTTACTCACCCACTTCTGTTAAGAAGTGGGTGCAAACATACCACAAACATACCACAAACATACTACAAACTACATACAAACATAGCGCAAACATAGTCCAAACCACATCACTTTTCATCAGAATTCATC
>CAZICK010000052.1:0-26699 GCA_964537505.1 uncultured Pirellulales bacterium | reverse complement strand
GAAACAGTACAAACAAAGATGAGCCTGCTGAGGCCATGGCGATCCTTAAAAAAGAAAGTAAACGATATGAGGGCAAGAGGTTTTTGTACTGGTGGGATATTTCGCCGGGTTTTCTGGAAAAGATTGGGAGGTATGAAGTAGTTGAATTTGTCAAAGAAGACACCCGGGAAAAATGTTCTTTGCCGGTGGAAGCGTTAAGGGGTTTTCTGACCGAACAGCGGCAGACCACTCGCGGCAGAGGTAACTGGGGTATCAGGATTTTGGCGGAGCGGGAAAATGAACTGGCTTTCGAGCCGGGCAGGAAAGGAGATAAATACCTGTTCCTGCCGGTGGTTTGGTTCGACGAGGAGAGGGAGGATTAGTTAACGTTAGATTGGGGGGGAGTGGAGGTGAGATCAAAGGGAGTTTTATGATAATTTCGGATTTTGGATTTTGAGACAGGAGAATCAGAAGGCAGAAGATAGATTCGCTATCGCGGCTCTGGGCTTCGCTTCGTGTCCCGCTTTCGCGGGAATGACGCGCGAAAGGTCACGTGGGCCAAGAGTCCACCCTTGTATATTACGATATAAGCGATATTATGGTTAACGGTGATGTGCCAGTAATGTAGTATTTGAGCTACGCTTGGTAAAATTGATAACAATTTATATGAAGGGAAATTAACGGTGTGTAAGCCAAATATTTTTTCTTTTGCTACCAGCGAACTTTCACAGGATGCGTTTATCTGCTGGCTGGTCAGCCATATAAATTATCCGGAGGACACGATACTTCATGAGTGTGCCAAGGATTTTATCGTGATGCTTTATAACCTGGACAGAGATTCAGATACAATCGATAGAAATAGCGTAAGCATATCCATGTCGTCAGATTACCCGAAACAGCAATACTGTAAAACAGATGTATATTTCCAGGTCTCAATTAATTGTAAAATCGTATCATTCATAATAGAGGATAAAACTCATATCTCTCATCATTCCGATCAATTAAGGAAATATAGAGAAGCTATCTCAAAGGACAAGCATGCTGAAGATGAAATAGTAGGCATTTATTACAAAACAGGTTATATGTTTCCTCATGATAAAGAAGCAAAAACCGAATATGGATTTAAGATACTTGGCTATGAAGAAATTCATAAGTTCCTACAAAGATATAGTACAGATAACGTGATATTCGAAAGCTATAAGGAATATATAAAAGAAAATTATTTTGATCATTATGAGCAGAATAAAAATAAGTGGGAAAGTGGCGACTACAATTGTTTTCGATATGATTTTGCCCAATGGGAATATATGCTGAAGCTAAAAGAGGAGTGTAATGGAACGATTCCCGAAAAGGTTGATAATTTTTATAAAGGCAATAATTCAAGCGGATCCCCCTGGACACAATTTAGATTTGTCAAGATAGCTGATGTATATTGCGATGAAGTGAATGAGTATGTATTTTATCGATTAGACAAATTAAGCAATGACAAATATTATCTGAGCGTAAGACAATATGCCAACATAAAGGACAAAAACAGCGAGGAAGCAAAAAATCTTAAGCAGGCAAGGCTGAAGACATATCGAGAAATATTTAATAGTATCGATACCGGGGAAATAACATTTGGTGACAAGCCCAGCAATCGGGGAATGAATGAAAGGGAGATAGCGGTATTGTTTTTTGATGGAGATAAAAATACGCCTAATAATGTTCTTGAGGCAATGAAAAGTATTCACGCTGCTTTTGTAGAAAAAATAAAAACTGATTCCGGGCTAATACCGTCAAGTTAAAAGAAAAGCAAAGGGCAAAAGGCTGTTATTGTCGGTTTCTACATATTTCCAAAGCCGGGTGATTAAGAGTATATGATGTATAATTTCGTAGCGATAGATTTTGAGACAGCAAATTATTATCGTAACAGTGCCTGTTCGGTGGGTATTGTCAAGGTAGCAAATAATCACATTGTAAAGGAGGAATGCAGGCTTATAAAGCCGCCAAATAGTTGGTTCATGTTTACCGATGTTCATGGCCTTTCATGGGGGGATGTTGAGAATGAACCGGATTTTAAGGAAGTATGGCTGGGTATAAGTCACCTGCTTGAAGGTGCTGATTTTATCGCTGCTCATAACGCTCCATTTGACAAATCGGTATTAAATAAATGCTGTGAATATTATGATATCAAACCTCCCCCAAATAGATTTACCTGCACTATGAAATTAGCAAGAGAACATTTATCTTTGTGTTCAACAACGTTGGCTGATGTATGCGATTATTTTAATATCGAATTAGACCATCATGAAGCTTTATCCGATGCTCGCGCGTGTGCAAAGGTACTGATTGAAATGACAAAACTTGGGGTAAGAATTTAGCTGTATAGGGCAGGCTTTTCGCGGGGGGAGCCCGGGCTACCTGGCTTCGCGATGACGGAGAAGATGGCGGGCATGGCCCGCCCTACCGCGGAAGATTGTTGGGTTGATGTTGTTCCACGGGTTTCGGCCTGGCGGCCTACACCTGCGGCTATGCATATTCGACCGCTACGCGGTCGGGAAGAAGGCGCGCGGCTATTAATATTATTGAAGCATTACACATCCTGAAAAATGCAGAATAAAGGCCAAATGTGGGCATATTGGCCATTTTGGATGCGATTTCTCGCATTTTTGCGTGTACCGATGCTCGCAAAATATTGCAGCCGACAATCTTGAGATAAATCGCATGAAAAACTGCCGGTCTGCCGAAGGTGGAAAGAGCGAGAATTGTGTCCTTTGGGTAAGGCTGAAAATTCTCAAATTTCTCCCAAAAAATATGGTTCTCATCCAATAAAGTTGGTAGAAAATAGTTGAAAAGCAGCCTCTTACGAGGCTGGAGTTTATCGCATTGTCGCAACCGGCATAATTATAATGCCAATCCGTTGCCGTATGGCACTATGAGGGTGCTCAGGTCGCAGTGGTGCGTTGGCCTATCGCCCATGATAGCAGGGATATTATACCATGCCTGCCGGAGGCCATAAAGCGTTAAACTCCAAGGTTTTGCTTGCAAAACCTTGTAAAAGGCACTAACTTTATGGGAGTTGAATCAAAAATAATGAAAAAGGAGCAAACAGATGGTAAAAGAGCAAGTTGATTTCCCGACTAACGTAATAAAGTGTCCGAAGTGTAATGAGGCAAATAGGCCAGGTTTTTTTCGATGTTCGAAATGCCAGACGAGCCTACGCCCCCGATTTTTAGCTGAACTAACTCTAGGAGGCATTATACTATGGACCTGGCAAGCTATCTCTTCGCTGTTGCTGATAGTCCAACACTTGGAAGCTATCAATGCTTATACTTTTTTCAGGCTTTTCATGTCATTATCAGGAGTTGTGATATTGTTTGCACTATTTTATGGGCGTTATTGGGCGTGGATCGCTATTCAGATCATTATGGGCCTGAATGTTTTATTTTTCATAATGAGATTTCTATCAGGTGATTTGCACCCTCAAGGAAAACCTATCAGCCCAATTGTTTGTATTATTTATTTTTGTCTAGCCGCTTCGGTATTCTGGTATTTATACTTTAAGAAAGTAAGGCTTTTTTGTTCGGTTGGGCATCGCTAATCACATGTTTTCTTTCCGCAATGAGAATTATCGTCCTCAACATAGTTTCAACTATGCCTGCGGCGATTTTTGACCTCTGCCTCGCTGACGGAAATTTCGCTCGTTCTCGTGACAAAAGCAATTTTTAGAGGCTCCCTTAAGTTTGACAAATGGCAGCCAAGACGCAGAGAGATTGAAACTCGGGAAGAATCCTGGCGCTATTTTTAGCTGTTAAGGATCGCTTCAGCTTCCTTTTGATCTACATCCATCATATACTGAATTCCGCTGACCTCTGCCGCCTCGTGGGTTAGAGTAGCTATGTCATCGCGTGCTATGTGTTTCAGTGCAAACTTTCGACTTCCGGCCATTATTTGTCGCAAGCCCTGGGCAATGCGTTCGTAATATGTGTAAAGGCCCAAAGCGCCGGTTGGTAGTTTTTCGAATTCATCGTCTCCCAGTTTGTTACGAAGTGTGCCTGCGGTCACAAAGATGTCGTCTTTCGAACGGCCGAAACGCTCGATATACACCGGGATCAGGTGGTCGTTAATTGTACGTCCTATTGTTTTGCCTACCATTGCCGCGGCGACAGGCCCACGGGCCATGCCGACCAGTTTGACAAACGGTGCACCCAGAGCAAGTCCTTTGAAGATTTGATCCTCAAAGGTAAACCCGCCGGCTACAGCCAGAGCCGGCAGATATCTGCCCTTGTCGGCAAGTTTTTTGGCATACTGATACAGAAGCGAGTGCAACTCTACAGGCGGGACACCCCACTCGTTCATCATGCGCCAGGGGCTCATGCCGGTGCCACCGCCCGCACCATCGACAGTCAAAAGGTCAATTTTGTACCTGGAAGCAAAGGAAACGGCCCGTGCCAGATCAGCCGGTCGATAGGCGCCTGTTTTGAGAAAAACATATTTGGCGCCGGCAGAACGTAGCTCCTCTACCCGTTTGGCAAATGATTCTTCAGTCACCATTCCTACCCGTGAATGCCGTTCGAAATCCTTAAAAGAGCCATGCTGGAATGCCTTGATGACATCCGGGTTGGTGGGGTTCGGAATGACCATGTAGCCTCGTTCGTAGAGTGTTTGGGCCTTTTTGATATCTGCGATTTTGACTTCACCGCCAATATCCTTCGCACCCTGACCCCACTTGAGTTCGACACATTCCACTCCCAGCTTTTCGATAGCGTATTCCTGTACGCCCAGCCTGGTATCTTCAACGTTTGCCTGTACAATAATTGCGCCGTAACCATCCTGCTGATAATTTTTATAAAGCTTTACTCGGCGTTTCAGATCGGCTGTATCAACTACCCGTCCGCTTTCGATGACAGCTTCCATATCCATACCGCAGACGTTTTCGCCGATAGTCAGACCGGTCCCCGCCAGGGCGGAGCCAATAGCCAGTCCTTCCCAGTTGTTTCTTGCAACATCTGTCGAACCGATGCCGGGGATGATCCACGGATAGTGGAATTTTATCCCATTATCGTGACCCAAAACAACTTCCAGATTGACGGCTGGGAAGATAGCTTTGTCGCTGTCCGGTTCGATGCCATGTGCGCCGACAGCGGTTCCCATTATATTGAAATGGGAATAATCAACGGGATAGGTTTTCTCCGCAGCGGTTGTTATCACCCCATAAGGCTGTGGATAGATGACTTCATGGCCGCGATAAGCGCTCTTGCCGATCTCGCACATACCGATACAGCCGTCCACACAGGTAACACACATACCCGAGGCCGGCACAACCGAACCTTCAGTCCTGTTTTTGGTAAGAGTCGCAGCCGATGCGTTTACTTTGGAAAGCGTAACTGACATTGTATTTTGCTCCTTATACGTTATTTATACTTGACGGCATCGTCATATTTGTTTGTTGTTTTGTATTTCGCAGGCGACACATGGATCCATATAGCACATCATATCATCGAATTGCTCTTTTTCGAGACAAGGCGGAGACAGATTCATACAGCCGCCGCAAATCGCTTTTTCCGGTTCGTTGTATGTACAGCGGAGCTGGCAGGCCGGGCAAATATACATGCAACCACCACACAGTCGGCATACATCGGACTTTACGTCGAATGGTGTTCCAATACTTCTTTTTTCGCCCCGGTTGCGGAACCCGATGGCCTTGGCCATCATTTGTTCTTCGCACATTCGCACGCACAGACCACAAAGAATGCAGTCTTCATGTTCCTGTTTGAAACGCTGGTGCATTACCCCGTGTTTGGAAGCGAGGTCTTGAATCGTTTTGGATTGTGGACAGGAAGCCAACAGTAGCTCCAAAATCATTTTACGCGCCCGAATAACACGTTCCGATGCTGTACGTACGTTCAGCCCTTCCTCAGCCGGGTAAGTACATGAAGAAACCAGCTTTGCTTTTGGTCCTTCTCCTATTTCCACTACGCATAGCCGACAGGCGCCGTAAGGCGATAGCCCGTCTATATGACACAGGGTCGGGATCGGAAACCCAAGAAACCTAGCCGCTTCCAACAAAGTGGCGCCCTTCTCCACCGAAACATCCAAGCCGTTTATTTTTAATGTAATCATACCGATTCCCCTTCTACAGTGACACATTGGGCTTCATCGTTGTGGCATTGAGTGAATTCCAGGTCACATCTCAGGCACCTTTTGGCTTCACGTGTTGCCTGCTCAACTGATATTGCCAACTCCACTTCGGCAAAGTTATTTTTTCTTGCTTCTACCGGAAGAGTTGGAGGTTTTACCCTCATCGCTTCGGCAAGTTCTTCGTCATCGACTACAGCAGGTTCCAGGAAAACTTGTGGAATATTTATTTTCGGCGATTCCCTCAGTTCCCTGCCATTAAGGTAACGATCAATAACCGCTGCCGCCTTTTTGCCGGCTGCAATGGCGTCCGTAACGGTATTGGGACCGGTAGTCAAATCACCGCCTGCGAACACCCCCGGTCGATTGGTTTGAAAGGTTTCTGTATCAACCTGTAATTTTCCACCCTTATCAACCTGTAATCCCATGGAAGCGAGACAATCACTGTCCGGTCGTTCACCAATCGCTACGATCAAGGTATCAAGCGGTATTTTAAACTCAGTACCCGGCACAGGAATCGGCCGGTGTCGGCCGCTCGAATCTATATCCCCCAGTTTGTTCCTTATGCATTCGATATCAACCAGGCGCCCAGCCTTGTAATGTATCTCAATTGGCGAGACCAGAGTTTCCAGTTTTACACCTTCTTCAACAGCGGTTTCGATTTCTTTTTCTCTGGCGTATATTTTTACCGGTGAAACGAGTGTATGGATGTTTACGCCTTCTGCCAAAGCCGCTTCCACTTCTTCTTCAAAGGCGGGCATTTCATGACGAGTGCGGCGATAGAGAAGAGTCACGGCCTCAACTTCTTTTTGCCGTAGTGCCACCCTGGCGGCATCCACAGCGGAGTTGCCGCCTCCAACGACAACCACACGTTTTTTAGCCAGTTCCTCACCTCTTAAATTGTATGCCTTAAGGAATTCCATCGAGGGATAGACCTCCTTTATATCTTCCCCATCGAGACCCAACCGCCAGCTTTTATTTGCGCCCATTGCCAGGAAAATCGCCTTGAAGTTATCATTAAGGAGTTCGTCGATGGTTGTGTCACGGCCAAGCAAGGTTTGGCATCTAATGGTAATGTTTTCATTGAGCAGCGATTTTATCTCCTTCCTCACCACTTCCCGAGGCAGGCGATAAGACGGAATACAACTGATAAGCATTCCTCCAAGCTCTTTTTCCGCTTCGATAAGCGTCACTTTATAGCCAATCAGGGAAAGATAGTGGGCAGTTGCCAGACCCGCAGGACCTGCGCCTACAACCGCTACCTTGTTGGTGTTTTTGCCTGCTCCTGGAACTTTTACAGGAACATAAGTTGCTGGATCAACACGATCGGTGATAAATCTCTTTAAGGTCCGGATAGCGACGGCTTCACCCCCGCTTACCTCAAGGTTACAGCGGTGTTCGCACTTGCGATCACAAACCCTCGCACAGACTGACGGAAATGGGTTTGCCTCTCTGATAACCTGATAGGCTTCTTCGTACCTTCCCTTTTCAATCAGGCTGACATAACGCCATGGTTCGGTATCTAACGGGCAGGCGGATTGGCATGGGGCGCCAACCAAACCTTTACAAACGAAAGCGTCACATTTCTTATCAACCACATGCCTCTCATACTCGTCACGAAAATATCGCAGGGTGCTTAGGACCGGATTAGATGCTGTCTGACCCAAGCCACACATCGTAGTGTCTTTTACAACGTGTGCTAATTCTTCAAGAAGGTCCAGATGCTCCAACGTCCCTTTTCCATTCGAGATGTCATCGAGAATCTCATACATTCTCTGCGTACCCTTACGGCAGGAAAAACACTTACCGCACGATTCGGCCTTGAGGAAATTCATGAAATATTTGGCAATATCAACCATGCAGGTGTTCTCGTCCATGACAATCATGCCGCCGGAGCCCATGATCGAACCTGCCTTTGTTAGGCTGTCGTAGTCAATGGGCAGATCAAACATATCGGCAGGAATACATCCTCCCGATGGCCCTCCGGTCTGAACGGCCTTTATCATAGCCTTTCCCGGCGAGCCTCCGCCGATGCCGTATATGATTTCCTTGATGGTGATACCCATCGGAACTTCGACCAGGCCGGTATTTTTTATCTTGCCGACCAGGCTGAATATCTTTGTACCGGAGTTATTTTTGGTGCCTGTCTTGGTGAATTCGTCGGCGCCCTTTTCGATGATGATGGGGATATTTGCCCAGGTTTCGACGTTATTGATAACTGTGGGCTTCCCGTTGACTCCTTTTTGGATTGGGTATGGCGGACGCTGACGCGGCTCACCCATTTTCCCTTCAATCGAGCGGATCAACGCCGTCTCCTCACCACAAACAAATGCGCCGGCACCCCTTACCAGCTTGATATCGAAGGAGAAACCGGTTCCAAGAATATTCTCACCTAAAAACCCGTATTTATGTGCCTGCTCCAACGCGATAGTGAAATGCTTAATCGCAATTGGGTATTCGTTACGGACATAAACAATACCTTCAGTCGCACCGGTTCCGTATGCTCCTATGATCATACCCTCGATGATAATGTGTGGGTTGCCTTCTAATACACTTCGATCCATGTAAGCGCCCGGGTCGCCCTCGTCTGCGTTACATATAAGAAACTTGCCATTTCCATTTGGCTGCTTGGCGAGTAACTCCCATTTCAAACCAGTAGGAAAACCACCACCTCCACGGCCGCGTAGTCCGGAATTTTTGATCTCATCGACAACCCACCGCGGATCGTTTTTTTCTAAAATCCCGGCTGTTGACGAGTAGCCTCCATTTTCGATGTAATCCTCAATGCACACCGGATCGATCTTTTCGCTGTGGGCAAGAATAGTTCGAACCTGATTCTTGAAAAATGGCAAATCCTCCTGGCAGCGAACCTGTTTGCCCGTTTGTGGATCAGAGAAAAGCAAATCATTGAGTACCTCCCTTTTAGCCGCGGCCTCGACTATTCGGGGCATTTCCTCAGGTGAAACTTTTGGATAAAAGGTCCTGTCAGGCTCGATCAGCACAGAAGGTTCCATTTGACAGAACCCATGGCATCCTGTGACACGCAGGTGAACTTTCTCGGTAAGGTCCTTGTTCAAAATCTCCTGTTTAGTTATGTGAATAAGATCGTCAGCGCCACTGGCTCGCCCACAAGTACCAGCGGGAATGACAATGGTTGGAATATTTGAATCCTGTTGGCCGAAAAGTCGGCCCTGAAAAACCTTGAATTGTTCAATCGAATTCAGCTTCACCATGAACTGCCTGCTCCAATATGTGTTTTACCTTTGACGTTTTCACATTTGAGAAATATTGGCCATCTACAACAACAATCGGACCGAGTGCGCAGGCGCCGAGACAGTTGACCGTCTCCAAAGTGAATTCCCGGTCTGCGGATGTCTCACCGGCCTGTATGCCCAGTTGTCGCTCGAACTCTTCGGCAATCCTTGGTGCACCGCGAACATGACAGGCTGTGCCAAGACACACAGAAATAAGATGTTTTCCTCGTGGTTTCAGGCTGAACGAACTGTAGAACGTGGCAACCCCATATATATCGACCAGTGAACGGCCCATTTTTTCGCCTACAATTCTGAGCGACTTTTCAGGAAGATAACCATATCGAATCTGAATCTCTTCGAGAATGGCGATCAGACCCCCCATACTGCTGTCGTGCGCAGCTAAAATTGTCAGGATATCTTTTGGTTCTATTTCTTCCTGCAGATTGAAATCTTCTTTGTTTGAAGTGATGGCCTCTTGTGTCATTCTATCGGTACTCCTCACAATGCCAGATACCCCCTTCGCATTTTGGAAAAACGCAGGTTTCACGATTTTCGCAATTGCAACACAATCCTTTGTATTTGTCAGAGTCTGTCATTTTGGTAGCGGCGGACGCGGGTACCGGCTTTTTTTTAGGTTTCACTGGGACATAGGTGTCAAATTCTTCACAATAAAATACAGGCTTCTCAGGAGTGCTGTGGTTACCACAAGCCGGACCATAATTGCATGTTGAACAAAGATCGCGATATTCTGAACACATGACAATCTTCTCCTTTTACCTTATTGCAAGATTACTACCATCATTCTTATGATGTGGAAATCCCTGCAGCAATTTGTATGCCAATACTATGGTACAGATGGCGCATATCTCACGAGGATCGAACCTAAGCCGGAAATAATCATTAAAAAACGCGATTACATTACCGATTTGCGACAGAAGTGCGGTGGTATAAACGAATATGGCTTTGGGGATATTTGAATCAGTGGTACAAAGCTCCCCGTTTGGGGCTGGTAATTCATATTGAATCGGGTTCCGGTGAGCCAAGTGAAGTGTCGATTTTACTGAGTTTTTCTCGCAATGTTTTGCGATCGATACCGAGTATTCGGGCCGCCTTTGTCTTGTTTCCATCAAGACTTGCCAGAACATTCCGTATATACTCGGCTTCCACCTGAGCAAGTGTGCGAGTCAGGTCTGGCTCTCGCAAAGCCGAAAAACGCATCAAGGACGGCAGGTCGGGCACTTTTATACAGTCGCACTCGGTCATAACAACAAGCCGATGGATGACGTTTTCCAGTTCTCGTACATTACCGGGCCAATGATAATCAGTTAATACTTTTAACGCATTATCCGAAAAACGAGGCGTTGTTTTGTTCTGTTCTTCTGAAAACTTTCTGGCGAAGTGATGGACCAGGAGCACGATATCATCACCTCGTTGTCGCAATGGCGGAAGCTCAATCGAGATTACATTAAGGCGGAAATAAAGGTCTTCACGGAAAAGACCATTCTTGACTAAACTTGGCAGATTTTTGTTGGTCGATGCCAATATTCTCACATCCACTTTTCTTGGACGGTTTGAACCTACCATATACACATCCCTATCTTGAAGTACACGCAACAGTTTTACCTGCATGTTCAGAGAAGTTTCGCTGATCTCATCAAGAAAAATAGTGCCGCCGTCGGCAGTTTGGAAAAAACCCGCCCGGCTCTCAATTGCACCTGTAAAGGCACCTTTTACATAGCCAAATAATTCGCTTTCAAGAAGTCCTTCAGGTATTCCCCCGCAGTTTATCGGGACAAAAGACGCAGAGGATCGCCGACTACTGTAATGAATTGCCCTGGCGAGGAGTTCCTTGCCTGTACCACTCTCCCCCGATATAAGTACTGTAGCGGAGGTTGATGCCGCCTTGCTTATTGCCTTAAAAACCTTAAGCATTGGTTCGGATTCTCCAAGGAAGCCGTAAGGCGTGTGCGGAGTTTGGAGCATGGCCGTATGATTGATTTGGCGAGTACGCAATTTTTCAAGTGCACGGTCCACGGCTGAAAAAAGCTCCTCATCGGTAAACGGTTTTGCCAGATATTCTTCAACACCTGTTTTAACCGCTTCGACCGCCCCCTGAACCGAAGGATACCCTGTGATCATTATTACTTCGGTGTCCTTGAGATTTTCCCGGACATGGCGTACCAGATCGAGGCCGCTGACCCTTGGCATCTTAAGGTCTGTTATGACCAGGTCGATAGGTGTAGTTTTGGTAATATCGATCGCTTCGGCCACGGCAAAAGCCGTATAAACCGTATAACCCTGGGATGTGAGATTCCGCTGTAGCACCTCGACCGTATTTGGCACGTCATCCACAACCAGGATCGATTTTTTTTTATTCGTTGCTGCCATTGAGATGGTTTTTTCTGTCTTCTTTTGCCTCGGAAATGGGCAGTTGAATTTCAAATCGGCTACCCTTTCCGGGACTACTTTCAACGTTAATCATTCCTCCATGAGAATTTATAATGCCATGAACCACGGAAAGGCCCAGGCCCGTGCCTTCGTTGACATCCTTGGTGGTAAAGAAAGGAACAAATATTTGTTTAAGCACACCCTCGTCCATTCCTAACCCGCTATCTTCTATAACAAGCACAATATGATTGTCGCGGGCACGGGTAGTAATCGTGAGTGTGCCTCCGGTCGGCATTGCCTGAATAGAATTGACCACAAGGTTCACCAAGACCTGGTTCAATTGTGATGGGTCGGCTATGATCTCAGGAAGCTCATCAGACAAATGCCGTATAATGCTAACGCCATTTTTACTGCATCGGGACTCAAGGAAGTACAACCCTTCTTCAACTATGCTATTGAGATTGACCTGTTTTTTCTGAGGCGGTGTTTGCCGGGCAAATAACATTAGTTTTTTTATGATTTCTCGCGCATGAAGAGATGTGGTCACAATTCTCTCAAGGTCTTGAGCAGCCTGTTTCGGAAGACGCGGCTCTTTTTGAGCAAGCTGGGCAAACGCAAGAATATTGCCTAACGGCTCATTTAATTCGTGTGAAACCCCTGCGGCTAGTTGCCCGATTGTCGCAAGACGGTCGGCATGGCGAAGTTGATCCTGCAAACGCAATCTGTCATCATCACTCTGACGTCGTTCGACAATGAAACTGACCTGACGTGCGACGGCATTGATCAGGCTTCGCTCTTCTTTCAGAAACGGTCCCTCATCAAGTTCGGGTTTTTCCTCAGTATATATCACATCAATGCCGCCTCGGTGTTTATTCTTCACCACAATATCGGATGATAGCTTATGTGTCCATTCTTTAAAGTTTGCTGTCATATATAATTGGCCGTCAAGGACAATACGTCCAGCCGTAATTTCAGGATACTGCCAGGCAGAAGGTAACAGCTCCACAGTTCCTTTAAGAATTTCTTCAAGCGTTATGCCTGGACTTTCCGCTAATTGCGCCAGATTATAAAGGCAGGTTAATTCTTTTACCCGCTCACGCAGGGCCACATGTGCACTCTGGCTCACTAATGCCAAACCGAGTGTTTGAGCAATGTCTTCATAAAGTTTTATTTCATCCGCCCTGAAATAATCCTCCTTCTTATTGTTCAGTTGTAAAAAACCAATAGTTTCATCCGCAACGATAATCGGCATGTTAATCCGGCTGAGCTTTTCGATACCATTATTATTCTGACCACCGGCAGCAAAAAGGTTTTCTTCTTTGTTATCACAGTAAACAACCTCATCGGTTAATAGTTCTGTGGGATGGTGCCCCGCTTCACATCGGAACCATTTATCTTCTTTCTTAACTCGCAGTTCAACCGTATAGCACTTGGAAAACTCCAGCAGCCTGTGTGTGATCCTGCGCAGAAAGTCAACACGTGGAACACTGCTGTTTGCGTAGCGGTGGATCCATTGCGACAACCCGCGAAAATCCTTGGCAGAGTTCTCAGCATCTGGCTCTCCAGTACATTGTTCTTTCTCGTTCACAACGACCTTTAACCTTCTCTAAACAGCAGATTCCTCTTAACCATTTCAGTATTATCTCAAACGCTGCAATCAAAACCTTATTTTACATATCTTAGTCTGAAACGCAACATTTTTTTGTCAGGCTGGGTATGGTGGTACAGGGGAAATGGCGGTTTGGTTTTGTCATAAACTTTTGAAAATGCCGTAAGAAGTGGGCGGCATTTTTAGTCGATAGCGGCCGTGGCAGTGGGAAAGTTCTACGCCTACTGTTGTTATAAGGGGTTCCTCGACAGGTTTTTTGAGTTGGGGATGATGGGTTTCGGTGTGTGCTGTGTCAAATTTAACGTTAACCGTTTTGCCGGTCGGGTTGACGGCTATCAGGAATTTTTCCCGGGCCAGAGTACGCAGATAGACAAAAGGATATTTTTTTGCTTTAGCGTAAATGGGGATAAACCGGCCATCTGCGCCGAGGGCAGGGTGCTCCCGGCGCAAGGCGATAAGGGTGCGGACTTTGTTCAGCAGTGAATTACGATTTGACTGCTGAGCCAGGACGGTGGGGCGGTTATGGGCCGGGTCAATGGGCAGGTAAAGCCGGCCGTTGGGGGCGGTGGAAAATCCGGCGCTGCGGGCTGAAGACCATTGCATAGGCGTGCGACTGCCGGTGCGTGTGTAAGCGCCTTCTTTGGAAGGCAGGTTCCTGAGATATTTCATGCCGATCTCGTCGCCGTAATAAATGAACGGTACGCCGGGGGTGGTGAGGATAAAGGCGAATACCAGTTCGATTTCTTTGAGCGTGCGGCCGAGACTTATACGCGGCAGGTCGTGGTTCCCGGTGGGAATGGAGATATAACCAAGGTGTTTGGTTTGCTGGTAGTGGTCAAGATAGTTGTCGAGAAAGGTCATGATGTCGCCGCCGGGCCTAGCAAAAATACTGGTGCCATTGGTGCGAGGGTCAACACTGCGGCCGGTTTCTTTGCGGAACAGGGAGATATATGTTGGGTGGTCCAGGAAATCCACGTGAAAGCCAGCCTTGATGGCCTGGGCGGGATTGAACCATTCAGCAATGAGGGTGGCTTCGGGATAGTCACGATCGAGAATGCTGCGGACCTGGGACCATAGCCGTGTGGTTTGGCGGCAGTCTTTGTCGTTTTTGACCAGCGAGTAGGCCATGTCCACACGAAAGCCGGCGGCCCCCATGTCGAGCCAATAACGCATGATTTTAATCATTTCTTTTCGGACTGCCTGGCAGTCGGGATGATCGACGGGTTTTTGCCAGGGTTTGTCAGAGTCGCAGTGGGCAAAGCCGTAATTGAGCGATGGCTGAGACCAGAAGAAATTGGCTGCATAATTACCATTGCGCCGGGCGTAACCTCTGACGGTGTTCAGTTCGGCACCTGCGCTGCGGGTCCAGTCGTCGGTCCAGATGTAGTAGTTGCTGTACTTGTTCTTTTTTGTTTTGCAGGATTGCTTGAACCAAGGATGCTCGATGGAAGTATGCCCCGGTACCAGATCGAGGCAAACTTTTATACCTCGCTTATCCGCCGCCTCGAAAAGGCGTTTGAGATCGGCGTTAGTGCCGTAACGTTTGGCGACCTTGTAGTAATCGGATATGTCGTAGCCGCCGTCACGAAACGGCGATTCGAAGCAGGGATTGAGCCATATCGCGTTGCAGCCGAGCGATTGAACATAATCGAGTTTTTCGATGATACCGTTAATATCACCGATTCCATCGCCGTTACTATCGTAAAAGCTCGGCGGATAAATCTGATAAAAAACCGCCGACGAGAGCCATCTGGGAGATTTTCGCTTCATACAAAACCCGATGCGCGGGGCAAAGCCTCGCTCTACAATATTATTACACCTGTCGATGCATGTTGGCTTGTCGTATTATGAAAACATCTAAGGTAGTTGCTACAGTTCTGGTAGTTCGCGGATCCAGATGTTGCGGTAGCGGATGGTGTCACCGTGGTCCTGAAGCATAATCGGTAGTTTGTCAGCGTGCGGGGTATATGAGCCTGATTTTTCAAATTGGGTGGAGCCGTTGAAGGTTTTGCTGTCCTGGACGAGTACGCCGTTGTGGAGAACGGTGACACGGGCCAGGCGGATGACGTTGCCGTCCTCGTCAAAAAGAGGGCGACGGAAAATGATGTCGAAACTTTGCCACTGGCCGGGTTGGCGGCAGGTGTTTACCATCGGAGGATACTGGCCGTACATTGCTCCGGTTGATCCGAACGGGTAGGTTTTGTTTTGGTAGGAATCGAGCACCTGTATTTCATACAGGCCCATAACATATACACCACTGTTGCCGCGTTCCTGACCGGACTTGATGTTGCCATCTTTGTCTTTGATATCGGTTGGGCTGGCCCACTCAATGTGCAGTTGGCAGTCGCCAAACGCCTGTTTGGTGTGAATGGAGCCGGTATGGTTGAGTTCAAGATAACCATTTTCCACTTTGCATCTGGCGGTCTTGCCGTCGTCGCCGAGCCATGGTGAGATGTCCTCGCCTTCAAACAGAACAATCGCGTCTGATGGCGGCAGACGATCCTCCGGGCCTGGTGTAATAACCGTCGGCTGCGGCTGGTTATCGAAGTCTTCCGGCCAGGGAAGCGGTTCGGTTCCGGCGGGAATTAAGATTTTAGAACAGGTCTTGTTGGTGGTGGTAGCGCAGCTTGAGATTACAAGCAGTACAGCACAAAGTCCCATTAACATAGCTTTTGTTTTCATAATAATACCTCACTTGTTTGTTGTACGAAATTCAGTTAATACGTTTATTTGAAAGAACTCTAAAACACACAAACGTGGGCATGGTACCTAACGTTATCATCTTTTGTTTTACTGATGCTCCATTTTTATTTGATACCGGCCAGACGGCGCAATTTGGCGACATGGTCGGTTAACTCCCAGGTGAACCCGTCGCCGGTTCGGCCGAAATGTCCGTGAGCTGCGGTTTGGGTATAAATTGGTCGCAGCAGCTTCAAATGCTTGATTATGGTGTTGGGGGTCAAGGGAAAGACATCTCGGACGAGATCGGTGAGCCGGAAATCGTCAATTTTCCCTGTGCCTTCGGTATCGACCTTGATCGATACCGGATCAGCTACGCCGATGGCGTAGGCAAGTTGTACTTCGCAACGTGTGGCCAGTCCGGCGGCGACAATATTTTTAGCGATGTGGCGGGCCATGTAAGAAGCGGAGCGGTCAACCTTGGAAGGGTCCTTGCCACTGAAAGCGCCGCCGCCATGAGAGCCGGCGCCGCCATAAGTATCAACAATAATTTTTCGACCGGTCAGTCCGCAATCACCATGTGGTCCTCCGACGACAAAACGGCCGGTGGGATTGACAAAGATTTTTAACTTATTGTCCACCAGGCGTTTGGGCAATGTCGGCATAATGATTTTGTCAATGATCGCTTTACGTAACTTGTGATAGGGGATATCGGGATCGTGCTGGGCGGAGATAACCACCGTGTCGATGCGAACAGGTTTGTGGCCGTCATATTCGACGGTAACCTGACTTTTGCCGTCGGGTCGGAGCCAGGGCAGTTTGCGATTTCGGCGAAAACTGGCCAGTCTTTCCACCAGCCGATGGGCTAAATAGATAGGCAGCGGCATAAGAACCGGCGTTTCTTTGCAGGCGTAGCCGAACATCAATCCCTGATCGCCGGCACCCTGGCTCTTGTAGAGTCCCGCCCCGACAGTGACACCCTGACTGATGTCGGGCGACTGTTCGTCGATATTGACCAGCACGGCGCAATAGTCACCGTCTATGCCATATTCGGATTTGGTATAACCGATGTTGCGAAGCGTACTGCGGACAATCGAAGGGATATCGACGTCGGCCTTGGTGGTTATCTCACCGGCTATGACCACCATGCCGGTAGTTATGAGCGTTTCGCACGCTACCCGACTGTGAGGATCCTGAGCCAGCATGGCGTCAAGGATGGCGTCGGATATCTGATCGGCGACCTTGTCGGGATGTCCTATAGTTACCGATTCGCTGGTGAACAGATGGGTATGTTGCTTGTTTTTTCTGCTGGTTTTATTTGCTTTTTTGGCCAAAACAGGTCTCCTTAAAAGAAACAGTCCGTTGTTAATTTGATACATAATAACATCGGAAATAACAATAGACAAGGGTTCAATGGAGGTATTTTAGAAATTTTGGCATTCCGTGAAAATTGTTGTGATTGCTGGAAATACAGTTGCTTCAGGCCATCCGGGCGGTTGCGGCATCGAGGAACCGGGTCAGGTAGCCCTTTCCGATGAAAAGTTCCAGAGCTTCTACGGTGGTTTGGTGGCTCATTCCCCAAATGCTGGCGCGTAGATCTCTCAAATATGGGTCCATTTGGATCAGGAGGGTATTGTCCACAACCAGAGTGTTGGCCAATCGTTTGTACAAGTGTGCGGCCAAAGCGTTGGCGCTTGGTCCGCCGACGGAGATTGTCGGCAGCAGTTGCAGGGCCTCGGCATTTAGATACCATAGGTCACTGAGCACTATGACGGTAAAGTCATGGTCCTGGCTCTGAACCAGCTCTTCGATAGAGGATTTAAGTTTATAGGCCAGGGGTCGATCTGCCTGTTCTGACCGCAGTGTCGAGCCGGTAACGATCAACAGGCCCTTTTCAATTAGATTGTCGTCAGGAATCATGATGGTCCGCCACTTGCCTAATACTAAACGGTATCCAACGACACTTACGTTGACAAACTTCGATCTTGTAATCTTATTATAGTCAGGTCAAATGGATTTTTCCGGGTAAGCCGATCACAAATTTTCCTAAATTTTTCCTGCGAAGTCCAATGCCCAGTCCACTACGGTCGAGTATGTCCAGTTTGCCGCCGTAGCCGAAACGCATTTTACGATCAACAATGTCTTGCCGAAGGCTGAAAGTCGCATAAGCTGTTTCTGTAAAGTCAATGTTTGGAACCATTTGCAGAAAATGTCTTTCGGCTGCTGTCAGTATTCCGCTTTCTCCGGGCAGTGCCCCCAACTGACCGCCGAGAAAGTGTTTTGCCGCCAATTCCGCCAGTCGCAGAGCCGGCAGCAGACCGCCATTTTTGCTGATACGGATATTAAAAAAATCGATAAAATCGTTCTCGGCCAGAAAACGGCCATCGTCCAGACTGACCAGGGACTCATCAGCCATTAAGGGTATCGGGCTTAGGCTGGCCAGTGTGTGAAAATGAGAGTGGTCGGCGGTATCGAGCGGCTGCTCGACGCAACAGACATCGTAATCGACGAGTTTTTCACACATAGCGGTCGCGGTGTCGATATCCCATGCACCGCCGGCATCTACTCGCAGGCTCGCCTGCTGACGCTCAAGACGGGGCCGCAAGTGTCGATAGACCAGTTGCAGGTTTTCGATATCATCCTGAAAACCCATTTCCAGCTTGAAATCACGCAAGCCATACCATCGCATCAACCGAAATTGATGAGCCATCCGAGCCGGGCCGATGCTGCCGTCAAGAACACCGCTGACACGTATCTGGTTGATCGAGCCGTCGCCGAAGAAACCGCCGAAACCGAGCCACTCAGAAATACTCGAAAGTGGTCGGCCAAAATACTTGCCATACGCGTCCAGTAGTGCCAGTTCCACACAACACCGTGCGGTGTGGATGATCTGTCCTTGTGAGTTCGTAAAGGGCAGCTTGTCGGCTAAATCCAGTAACTGGGGGAAACTTTCTGGTTCTGTCTGCTTGAGGCAATCAGCCAGGGTGTCTTTAATATTAAAAAACACCGATTCGACCGTTTCGCCGGTAACTTTCGACTGTGGAAGGCCCTCACCCCAACCCACCGTTCCGTCAGCCAGCAAGGCTGCTACCAGCACTGTATCGGTCTTGGCGGACCGTCCCGGGCTGCGAGAAAACCACCGCCGAAACGGTAAACATAAATGAAACAATTCCAGTTGGACAAGTCGGTTGGACATTCTGTTAACGGTCGGTTCTCAAAATTGTTGCACTCCAATTGCAGTATGAATGCGTACCGGGCCGATCAGGCCAGATTCCTGCAGTATTTGATCTTTCCATTTTTTCTCGGTGTCGCTATAAAAAAGACGGCTGTATATCATGTTTGTTCGGCAGTATCTTTGGTCTTTGGGAAGCTGGGCGTCTCCAACAAGGCGGTTTTGCCAGGTGTTGGTGATTTCCACAGCGAGTTTGTTTTTGCCGGCCTTGACCGCCCCGGTAATATCAATGCGGAACGGCGGCTTCCAGAGTATGCCCAGATGTTTGTCGTTCAGATAAACATCCGCTATGTCGTAAACCGCTCCCAAATCTAATACCAGATGTTTGTCGGACCCCACAGCGGTCTCGTCCAGTTCGAATTCCTTGTGATAGGTTGCGGTGCCGGAGAAATATTTCACACCGTCCTCGGCATCCTCGGTCCAGGAGATGAGATTGGTAAATGTCTTTGAGGGCGGAGCGCCCCAGCCTTCGGGAAAACGCACCTGCCATGAGCCGGTTATTTCCTGTGCCTGTGGGATGTCGCTTATATTTATTGTTTTCGATTCACCGAGATTGTTGTTGAGGACATATATGCCCGGTTTCCAGACGCGCAGATATGGTTCGGTGTTTGTCTTTGGTAGGATTTCCATTGCCGGCAGCGGATCGCCGGTGCTGTTGTCGTCTTTAGGGTCGGCAGCTAAACCACTGGAGACATCTTCGACGGTAACGGCGGAGATTTCATCCGGTCCGAAAAATTTGATCTTGGACAAACCGACATATTGGCGGTCACCATGATTTGTATCGATATCGAGTTTGACATATCGTACGTTTGGCTCAGCCAGGGCGATCTCCTGTGAGAAATATTTGTCTTCATTTTCCGTAGCCCTTTTCAAGGTGAAGACACCCAGGTCCTTGTAAGTTGTGTTGTCGGAAGAGGTCAGAATTTTTATGGTTCGCCCGCCGCGGTCCAGAAAACCTCTGACATTCTCGTTATAGTTCCATATTTCGATTTTATCCAGGTCGTAGTTGTCAGCCAGATCGAAGATGATGTACTGTTCGTCGATGGGGCTGATGCCGTCGGAGAGCCACATAGGACCATTAGGCGTTATCGAGTGGGAGAACTGTAAATCATAAACTGTATTGTTAGCGGCATAATGCTTATCGATAGAAGTAAAATGGTGATCGTCAGCTTTTTCGCGGAACAAAACAAAGGCGGTTCCGGCCGGTGGCAGTCGCAGAGGTATCCGTGTCGTGCCTTGTGCGGAATCGAAATTATAGACCCAAAGCTTGCGGACTTCGCCGGTTTCAGGAATCCACAGATGGGGTTGTTTGCCGATTACGCGAAAGATGCAATCTGCGTCTTCCCAGCGTTCGTTTTGATTAACGATAAAATAGATGTCTTCATTTTTTGTGCGACGATGGATATAGTCGAGCGCGGTTGTTTTGTCCCGGCCCTGGAAACTAAAGTCCGGCCCGATACCGCGTTGCTGGAGAATCTGACGCAAAGGCCGATTCCATACGACTTTCCCTTTTCCGTACGATTGTTCTTTGACGTTTCTGCCATTGCAGTTTCCCCACAGCCTATCGGCCAGTTTTTCGACTTTTTTGTCACCATGTGGATAATCGACCAGCGTATTGGTTCTGGTGGGTTTAGGGCCGACGATGGTAGCGCCGGACCGTACCATTTTCGCCAGTTTTTCCAGGACGTGCAGGTTCATGTCATTCTGGTCGGGAAGGACCAGCAGTTCGTAACTCATACCGTCTGGCAGTACGATTCTGCCATTTTTGACGGTCATGCGATTCAAAATGACATCGCTGTTGCAGACGTCGTAGTCATAGCCGTATCCGAGCGAAGGGTCGATGTGTTTTGGCGGCACGAAGTTCGGCGCCTTGTCACCATAGTAGTAGCACACATCGCCCACGAAAAGCCCCTGCTGAAGCAAATAACAGCAGCGAGCCAGGTAATAAATAAACGGTTTGGCCTTGGGCCACCAGGTTAGGTTTACGTTGATATGCGTTCCTGCATGATAGGCCCTTCCAGGCATCCCGGCTTCGGCCGGGCTGTGCGAGAATACATGAAAAGACAAACGATTCAGCCCTTCGCAAAAGGCACGGTCCGCCAATTGTTTATAAAAGTAGGGTCCATCCTTCCAGTGACGCCAACTGGTAAACGATTCAGCATCGACGATGGTCTTGCCGTAGATATGAGCGGCGCTGGAAATTTCCTTTACCAGCCAGATGCTGCGGTGCTTGACCCAAAACTCACCCCGCGGAATATCCACAGCTCCCAAAGCTTTCAGCGACTCGACCGGGCAACTGTCCCATACAGGTGGTCCGGGTCCGCCGGCCTCGGCGCACAGTTTCAGCCCATGTCTGTTCAATAATTCACTGCCTTTTCGGTAATGGTTTTCTATGAACATATCGGAGATGTTTTTTTCCCAGTCGCAAAGAAACCGATTGGCGATATCCGGGTTTTTTATTTTCCATTCCTTGAGGACGGGAAGATATGGCATGGGATCGTAACCGTAGTCTTTTTTGAATTGCTCAACGATCTGTCCGGTCCATGCCGTTTCACTGCCCAGTTCCATACTATCTACTTCCAGGTGTTTGAACGCTGTCCCCTCGAAGCTGCCCAGCTTATCCAGTAATTTGTCGATGATGTATTGGAAGTGCATTTCGGTAGAACGGGCGTTGAGAAAATCGATCATCGGGCCGCCGGAGTTAGGGCTGGGGACAATCAATTGATGGCCGGTGTTGGTGCTGATGAATCTGAGAATGGTCCACTTGCCGGCGGGAACCTCCCAGATGAGCTGACCGTTTTTCTGCATATAACCGCTCAAATCGATGACTGACGATATTCCATCCATTGTTTTATCATTTGTACAGGGGACTGCCTGAACTGCGATATCCTTATAATAGATCGGCAGTCCATCGGCGCCTTTTGGGCAGTTGCCGGACACCTCCGGAAACGGCAGTACCTGCGAAAAATTGCTCGGGCCAGTTACATCTGTTTGAGAACAATACAGACCCATTCCAGCATCTTTCGGCTCCACCCACGGACCACCGGCATTCCACCCGCTGGCGGCAATCATACCTAGCTGAAGGTCCAGGCGGGTTGCTTCTTTTATCGCATGGCAGATGGCATTTACCGATTCGGGTCCAAGAAACGCCGGTCCGGCAGGAACAAAACCCTGTGGATCCGACATACACAAAACATCCCATATATCCGCTCCGCTCATTCCTTTGTCTTTCATTTCCTTCAGTTCGTACGTTATCTGATCCAGGCTGACGTTACCGTTGAGCCATGGCCAAAAGGCGCCGGGCCGGGCCGAGATAGGCGGCTCGACAAATTCCTGTACGCTGACTGCTGCGGCATCATGATCGGTTGGACTATGAACTGCCCGAACGTTTTCGGTGGGACCGCACAAAAACATAACGGCTGCGGCTGTCAAAATAAACGATGATTTACATATCATAACTAACACTCCTTGACTTGCTATAATCGCTACTCCAGTGCAAATTGGCTATACTACACATAACGTGAGTTAAATACAAATTTCTATACATTCAAGTTACCGGCTTTCGCTTGACCGGCTTGTGTTGTGATGTAGTCTCACTTTTCAGGGAAGAATATGTTTTCGCTGAAAAGCGTCTGGAACTCGCTTCGACCGGCCAGTTCGAGATATTCGATTTCGCGTGCCAGTTGCACGGCGTGCCCGCGGGCCGAGCGGCTCAGGAGAACCTCCCGGGCACCGGCGGCGGCGGCGTTACCGACGAACTGAATCTTTTCCAAAGGCACATCTGGTAAAAGCCCGATCCGACGGGCACTTTCCGGGCGAATATAATTACCAAATGCCCCGGCCAGATACAAGCGGTCGATATCCGTCAATTCGATCTGCATTTGCTGCATAAGTATATCCGTCCCAGTGCTGATAGCGGCCTTGGCTAACTGCGCTTCGCGAATATCACGCTGGGTCAGCACGACAGCCCGACCATTTTTGGCCTGGTTGTCGCCGGCCAGGACAAAAGCCGCACTGCCGTCAATTTCCACAATTCTTTGGAGTAGTTTCTGCCCCAACTTCTCAGACAGTTTCCCGCTGGTCAGTAGTTTCCCGGAGTAGTCTATAATCCCGACATTAAGCAGCTCGGCTATGGCATCGATCAGGCCGCTGCCGCAAATCCCCATCGGTGTGCCGCCGCCAATGACTGAAATCTCCACATCATCGTTAATATGCACACGTTCGATAGCGCCAGTCGCGCCCCGCATACCATGACTGATGCGTGCCCCCTCGAAGGCCGGCCCGGCGGCGGTACTGCAAGCTAACAATCTGTCCTTATTGCCCAATACCAACTCGCCGTTAGTGCCGATGTCAAGAGCGAGATTAATTTCTTTACTATGCCGCATAGCCGTCGCCAGCGCCACTGCTACCGTGTCGCCGCCGACATGGCCGGCCACGCCGGGCATAACAAAAATATTGCCGGCCGGGTGTATGTCAATGCCCAGTTCGGATGCTATCACATCAATCGCCGATGTGACCGCTGGGACATAGGGCGCCTGGGCGATCTGCTCGACAGGGATACCCAACAGCAGATGCTCCATAGTAGCGTTACCGGCAACAGTCATTTCATATATCCGCCGATAATCGAGTTGTGCCTTTTCACATACCTCGGCGATAAGCCGGTTAAGGCAATCGACTATCAGTCTCTGCAATTGACCTAAACCGTCGGGGTTGGTCCGGCTATAATCAATTCGGCTGATGACGTCTTCACCAAGGCTGATCTGCGGATTGGTTCGGGAGGCTATGGCTGTGGTTTTGCCGCTGGTCAGGTCAACCAGATGTCCGACAACAGTGGTGGTACCCACATCGACCGCCATACCGAAGATGGTATCAGTGGTGTCGGACGCTTCCAGGGCGAAAATGGATTCGCCATGGCAAATGGCGGTAACAGAGTAATCGTTGTGGCGCAGTACCTGCGGCAGTTGTCGCAACAGGGGCCAGGCAATTGTCATATTGCCACCGGCAGCAGTACTGACAGTATCGATCAAACGATCAGCGTCACTGCGCAGGTCCTGCAAATCAGGTTTGGCCGGCCGGACAAAATACTTGCGAACAACAGGTTGGATTTGCCCGGGGCGGGAGATACCTTCCTCAAGGATTTTCTGTTCGAAGAAACGCGAGTTTTCCGGCACGGTGACGGTCAGATCGCCTTCAACATGATATTGACAGGCCGCAACCGGCTGGGCCACACCGTCAATCTCAACCATACACTTACGACAGTGGCCGGCGCCGCCGCAGAGACTGTTGAGAATAATGCCTCCTCGCTGGGCGGCTTCCATGACAGTGACGCCAGGTTCGACCACGACCTTGACGTTATCCGGTTGAAATGTCACCTGGTGTGTTTGCATATTTACCTGAGCCTCTGTTACTGCAACGTGTAAGTTAGATACAAACTCCTATACGTTTAGATTGTAAGAGATAAACAGTGAAATAGACAACGATTTTTTTGGAAATAAACACACCTCGGCGTATAAGGCCCACTTTCATCGGCAATCACGGATTGGACACGTTATATCGTCTTATGGGACGGTCCAATAAACGCTAATTCTTACAGGACGCACATTTTATCTGCTTATATACAATTATTTTCGAAATCTGCCGTTTTTGGGGGGTACATTTGGTTGTCTGGGGCCAAAATGTATCTTAATCTTATGGTGTCAGGCGGACAGAGATTCCCATAAGGATCCAGACCTGCGGTCCTATAAAAAATTGGTCTGGTAAAACGCATATCTGTTTGCTGGAAAAGGTATTAGGGCCGGTTTTGCCCTAAAGTGGACACATACAGATACCGAATCAGAGAAAGGAGACAATGTATCTGGAGTTAGAAAACCACCTCCAAATCGTTATGGTAATTAACTCGTGAAAAGCAAAGGAATCACAAAAAAACTAAATCGCAAACTGTGCAGAATGAAAGGCCGTACCAGCAAGCCTTTGGCACTTGAGCATCTGGAACCCAGATTACTGCTTTCCCGTGGGCTGGACATGGTGCTTATCGATGATTTCCTGTCTGATTGCGAATTATTATCGGACGCAACTTCCGATGCAGGCACCGTTATCAACTATGACAGCCGATATAGTTCGCTAGAGACCCTGCAGGATTTAGTCTGCGATATTGAGCTTGCCAACGATCACATCCAATCGATTTCCGTCTTCTCTCACGGTTCCCAAGGCCAATTTTCATTGGGCAGTGACTGGATATCCAACGAAACAATCGAGCAAACCGCCGAAGCATGGTCCGAGTTGGGTTCGCTGCTTGCACCTGATGCCAATATCTACATCTTCGGCTGTAACGTGGGGGCGTCCGATAACGGACAAATACTGCTAAATAAAATGGCTGAACTTACCGGGGCGAATATTTTTGCTTCCGACGATTTCACTGGCGCCAGTGGCGATTGGCAGCTCGAAGTCGCCTCGGCAGGGGCCGAAGGTTTATTGTTATCGGGCCTTTCTATGCCATTTGATGTGTCTGCCCTGGCCGACTATTCTGGATCGCTGCCGGCAAACCAGAAGCCGGTAATTAATAATGTTGACGGCGGCTCGATCGCTTATACCGAAAACGATGCGCCCACAATTCTCGACACCGACGGGGTCATAGACGATCCGGACAACCCTGTTGACTTCGATGGCGGAAACTTAACAGTTCAATATACCGCCAACGGCCACGCCAACGACCGGCTGACGGTTACCAACGGCGGCAACGTCACCGTTGTCGGCACCAACGTCAATGTCTCCGGCACGACGATCGGCACGATCACTAGTAATGGCGTGGGACTGACGGATTTGGTGATAACCTTCAACGCCAACTCAAACGAGAGTGTCGCCACCGAACTATTGCGTCAGATCACATACGAAAACGTATCGGATGACCCCACTACTGCCGCCCGTACTGTTCAGTTCACTGTCGAAGACGACCGCAACGGGGTCAGTGTCGCGGTGACCATGACGGTTAACGTGACTGCCGAAAACGACGCACCGGTAATAAGCAACGTCAACGGCGACGGCGTAACATTTACCGAGGGCGGAGGCGCGATTGATCTCGACAACGCGACCAACGGTGCGGTCAGCGATATTGACGACACCGACTATAACGGCGGCTGGCTACTGGTCCACCGCCAGGCCAATACGACCGCCAGCGATGTACTCAGTATCGACGCCAATTCCGACGGTGACGCCGACAATGCCACCGGCATATACGTCAACGTCGCCGAGGTACTATACAATAACGTGGCCATCGGCGATATCACTATCGACGGGACCGGTACAAACGACCTGGAGATCGAGTTCGACGCCGCGGCAGCCACCGACGCGGCCGTCGGCGCACTTATACATGCCATCCAGTTCAACAACTCATCGGAAGACCCCGACACCACCGCCCGGACGATACGGCTGACCTTAAACG
>CAZICK010000051.1:0-27629 GCA_964537505.1 uncultured Pirellulales bacterium | reverse complement strand
AGAACTACATCGAGGCTGCGGGCATGATCATGGCCATGAAGGCGGGCGTTCATCCTGCAACGGTGAGACGACCTGTGGCATATACCACGGTGCGGAAAGCATAGGGCTTTGCGCCAACTTCAACAGCAATTTTCAGAAATGCATGGAAATATAAGTTACTCAATTTTAGAAAGGCAAACAATGGTCGAATTTAGTAGTTTATTATCAAAGATTTCAAGATTGAATCTTTCTTCTTCACTGGCGTTTTGCATTATGTTTTTAATGCCGGAATTCCTCACCGCGGCAAATCATGACAAACCTGATTTCTGGGTGCGGAATGATGCAGGTACCATCACTCATACATGGACCGGCAATGATCCGGATCAATCCCTTGTTATGAATCTGCAGGGGCGCAAGGTTGTGATGCAGTTTCATTCATCCGTCACAAATGGTTTGAGTTATACTTCCCGTTTTTTCAATGTGAAGAGAGATAATTTTAACAAGATCATGATCGATACCGGTGCAGAACCGGATCCGGAGGTGCGCATCGATAACCTGATACTGAAAACAGGCTCCCCGGTATCGGTCACTTTCGATGGAATGCTCACATTTACCTATCCGGAAAATAAAGGGATCGTTCTTAGTCGTATGATATATCCATCCAATATGAATGCTCTGGTCCTGGAGGAGTGGCAGGTTCGTAACAATTCCGGCAAAACGGTAAAGATGTCGGTCTCGGCAGCCCAGCAGGTGAAATATACGGATGAAGAAATAGTAGTAGTCCGGACCTGCACCGGAGTTGAACCTGTTGCAGTGGCCCCGGGTGATACACTATTTTTCACAGTTTCGGTTCAGGCCAGGGAAATTGCTGCCCCTGACAGGGTGCCGGATGTTGTACTGGAACACCGGGAACGTGTTAAAATGGCAAGATGTGCATGGCATGGTCCGGGTCGTCTCGAAACCCCTGATCCGGCTCTGGACCTTGCATTTGCACTGCAGAAATTTCATATTCTGGAATGTCCGGTGGAAACCTGGAAAGGAGTTATTACTCACAACGGAAGTCTGAGATACTCACCGGGCATCTGGGCAAACGATCCGGTTGAATACTCCAGTCCTGTTTTTCCATTTTTTGGAGATGAGCAGTTAAATGATGCCTCGCTGAACATGTACAGGATATGGATGGATTATTGCAGGGAGAATGGAATCCGTCCCTTTCCCGGTTCGTTCGAACATGCCTCCCTGAAGCTCGTCCAGCAGGAACGTGGTGATGATGCAATGGTTCTTTATGGCCTTTCGAAGTTCCTCCTGTTTCTTGGCGATCCGAGAGCGGCAGAGGAGATGTGGCCTCTCATTGAATTCAGTGCACGATCTGTAAATTCACATCTGACCAGTGACGGAATAATCGCTTCAGAGACTGATGAGATGGAGGGGAGATACCCTACCGGCGATGCCAATCTGAGTACCTCCTCACTTGCTTACAGCGGATATCGTCAGGCGGCACGTCTGGCACATGATATGGGTAAAAAGTCTGTCGAACTGGAATTTGATAAGCGCGCGGATGCACTTCGAAAGGCGATAGAAAAATACTTTGGTGCTGAGATAGAAGGCTTCAGGACTTATCGTTATTTTAAAGAGAACACCACCCTGCGTGGATGGATCCTGTTGCCGATAGCGATGGGTATCGATGACAGGCAGGAGGGAACGATTGCAGCCTTACTTTCTGATAAACTCTGGCCCGGGCGGTTGAATGGTGCCGACATACTTGCTGAATCAACAGTTCCAACAGAATGGGCACGCGAGACTTACTATGCGCTGAGGGTATTGTTCAAGGCTGGCCTTACGGAAGAATCGCTTGACATGACCCGGCGGGTGGTGAAAGCCCAGGTTTTCGGAGAACAGGGTCCGTATCCGGACGAAGATGCCATTGACATGCTCTGCCCCGGGTCGCTTTATCCCCGTGTTTTCACAGAAGGCATGTTCGGGATCGTTCCTAATGGTCTTAAATCCTTTAATTGTACACCTTGGTTACCAAATGAATGGCCACAGATGGCGATGCGTGACATGCGAGCTTTTGGCAGAGATTGGGATATGGTTGTGGAGAGGGCAGGGGATAAACAGAAGATTACAGTCAGCAGTGGAGGAAAGGTCATTTTCACCGGTTCGGGCCCGGCAGGAAAAACCTATTCGGTTAAATTCTGAATTCATCCTGTACCTCAAAAGAAAAGGAACTACAAAACCATTTGAAATAATAAATCATGAAACAACCCACAATGAAATATCTCATCATCATCGCCCTGGCTTTGCCTGGTACTTTACTCACTGTCCATGCCGCACCGCAGACTAGGCTACTTCCATTGTCCGAGGTTTGGCGCCGAGGTACCGGAACGCGGCTCGATCAGCCAGCACCCGGCGCTGCGCTGGGAGGACGCGTTTGTCTCTCTCTGGAAACAAACGGACGGATGGGCGCGATGCTGTTTGGCACTCCGGAAAATGAGGTTCTCGTGGCCAACCATTGCCGGCTTGTTCTTTGCCAGCCTTATTTTTCGCTATCTGGGCGTTGCATACATCCCGTTTCATATCGAGCATGTCCAGACGTTTACCCATACAGCCTACACCAATTTACCAACAGACAAACCCTCATATACTGAATTACATAACTATTTAGCATACAAAACGTTACAGTGCTATTTGGCATTTGTTACAGGAGGCTGCACAAAAAAATTATATTGGAATGACAAATTTAGCTTGTTTTATCAGGAATCTTCACTAACATATTTAGTCTTGTGGACGAACTTGCATGGTCTGACGTTTTATGTTAGAATTGTGAGTCTGAGTTGACAATACAATAATGAAGTTTGGGGCCGTAGCTCAATTTTGGTTAGAGCATCGGACTGTCGATCCGAAGGTTGCGGGTTCGATCCCCGTCGGCCTCGTTGTCGTAACCCTTTATTTTCCAAGCAGTTATGACCTTTGGCTTTTTTCTGTGTTTGCCCAAAAAGTGCCGGTGTTGAGTAAAACGTTGAGTAAGTTTCAAAATCGGTTGTTGAGAAAAGCTGAAATCCAGAAGCAAATTTGGCTCAAAATCTCACGGTAGTGGGGAGGCTCCAGCAGCCCAAATTTCAACGAACGCGACAAAAAGGCTATAAACCCCTTGTAACAGTAAGCCGTCGATTCCAGGGGCATATCTTGCAGGCTAACGCTGCACGGGGCCAAGGTGGACCCTCCTAACAAAACTTAACATCAAGTTGAAAACCCGCGTAAGTGGGACGGCTAAAACGGCCCAAATTTCGACGAACGTGGGGAAAAGGTATAGAACATCCAGGACGCCCGTCTTGGAGCTAAAGTGGCCCGTGGTGGGGGACTTTCCGTGCTGGATTTTCTTGTGGCGATCCCTGTCTCCGTCAATCTCTCTGGCAATAACAGACGTTGCCGCCTGTTAGCTAAACTTAGTATTCAAGAATACATTGCCTCCGTCAATCTCTCTGGCAATAACAGACGTTGCCGCCCCCCCAGAACTGGAATCCAAGCGTATAATCAACGCGAATCGCCCCAAGGTTCAACGCCGCAAAGTTTTATGACATATTCCTACCTTGGAGACCTTGCCGTCGAATGGCGGGGCCGCAGATGCCCTTGGTGAAGCTCTAGGCAAATTACAGAGGCAAAAGGTACTTTCCGAATGCAAAACCAAAGCGGTAAGGATGTTGACATACCGCAACATCCAAGACTATGGCAAAAGGTACTTCTACTTAAAAAAATGTTTGGTTTTTCCGTTGACAACTGACTTGTTTTAGTTAGGATGCAGTTTGGAAAAGATAATTTAGGTTTTATGGATTAAAGAGCTTTTGACCGCCCTGCTCCCGGATGCCAATCTTCCCTAGATTGTCTTTTCCAGCCGGAAGCATGGGCGGTTTTTTTTTGATTCGAGGGCGATATGAAAAACACACAGCAGCCAGACAACCCTTACGCCAAAATTATCGCAGAACTAAAAAAACTGCCTGGCCGGTCTCTTAAGGTTTCCGAAATGCTAAGACTTGGAGGCTACTTATTACATCTTGCAATTCAGCAGGGGGCCTTTACTCGTGTTTCGGATGCAGGGCTGCGATTAAACATAGACCCGCACATAGAAAACAAACATTATGCTTTCGCTTTTACCGCGGCGGTGCGTTATTTAAGTGATATGGAAAACCGGCCCGATTTAAGTAACATAAAAAAAAGGCCCGGCCCGTGCCTTACTGATTGGGCAACAGGATGCGTGCCCTATCGAAGCTGGACAAAAACTGCGATTTTTTTCTTGATTGCCGTCCTGGAAGCCGAGGCGGCTGCATGTGACGGCCCTGGGCAGCCCGCCACTGCTAAAAGCACAGGGCGGAAAAAAATTATAATTGAGAACGGATCGGGGCCGGGGCAATTCAACAACGCTAAGGGCATACGAATAATAAAATCAGCATACGAGAAACCAGGTACTCCGCAGTCCATTAGCAAAAACTCATGGAGCAAATTAAAGAAAATGCTGGAGGAGAAAAACTCGGAGTTGTTGTCTTTGATAAAATATCAGACGGAATACATCTCTATTTCACCTGAAAATGTCGGACTTTATGAATTAGTTTTCGTCGGTTTTGAAAAATAAATTTCCCCCAAAATTTACACCAAAATACTTTTTCCTTTTTCGCCCGTAAGTCGTTTTCTGATAACGGGTTCATTGTTCTTTCCCGCCTGTCCCCATATTGAAATTTACCCCATTTCCCCCAAAATTTACACCAAAATTTACACCGTAAGTCCTTGCCAGCTAGGGATTTATGTTGACTAGATGCCGGGTTTACGGTATATTATAGGTGAAGATTGATTGTAATTTTGAAGCCTATTTTGTTGAGGTGTAAAAATGAAAAGATTGGCAACGGTTAATGACGTGGCCCTGCGATTTGGCGTTCATAAGGAGACGGTCCGCCAATGGGTTCGGCGGGGTAAAGTGCCTGTCCTGCGGATAGGCCGGGGCTGTATTCGGTTTGACCTGGACGTAATTGAGAAATCACTGCAATCGACAGGGAAAGCCCAATGAGCCGAACAACACAACAACCGGGGACACTTGCCGACGCGGATCGCATACGCAAGGCGATACACCAGCATTTACGAGATCAAGATCGCTATTGTTTCGTCGAGTTGTCCCCGACCCGGCGTCAACTAATTGCACATAAAGCGTTAGGCTCCATCGACCGATGGCAGGAAGTCCCTCGCATTGTGGATTGGAGGGATTTTATATGTCACCAATAAGTTACATTCGAGTGCCGATGGAGTTGTTCGAGGATCGAACCTTGTCCAATACTGAACGGTTGCTTTTGGGATTGATTATGAGTTTCGATGCAAAAGGACTCATGCTTTCAAACCAGAAGTTAGCAAAGATTTTTCACAAACACCCTGCCCATATAAGCGGCGTTATCTCGAAGTTGACACGGCTAGGATATGTTCGTGTCGAGAATGCTCAAAGCCGGTATCGCAAAATCTACTTTCAGGAAAACCTGAAAGTGGAAAGCCCTCTACTTAAAGAAAAACATGAAAGTGAAAGTCTTCTACTTAAAGAAAAACATGAACCTACTTTAAGAAAAACCTTAACCATAACTAAAGGAACTGAAAAAGAGAAGATAAGAGAGCCTGAACAAGCCTTTGTCGATTATTGGAATTCCAAAGGCAATCTTCCAACGGTCAAACTCTTAACTGCCCAAAGGAGAGCAAAACTTCGAGCGAGGTTTGCGGAGCCGCTGTTCAGCGAACATTGGCGGGGAATAATTGATAAAACCGCACAATCGGATTTTCTCACGGGTAAAAATGACCGGGGGTGGAAAGCGACCTTTGATTGGCTTGCAAAAAACGAGGGCAACTATGCGAAAATTCTTGAGGGCAATTTTGATAATCGCACTATTACACAGGAAAATGATTTTGGACCTGGCGGGATCGCATTCCCGACTCGCGACGTTACCGAAGAAGAAGGGCGAAAACTTTTGGAGGGCATGAAATGGTCGAAATAATGGCTGGTCAAAGCTTGGACGCCTTGAAACAAAGCGAAGCGTCGCTAGTCGATGCCCTACAACAAGCTGGAGCGTTGGTCCGAGGGCGAACGGTCCGTTGCCCATTCTGCAACGATCACCACCCATCGGGAGGGATTTACCAAACAGACGGCGGCGTCTATCGATATAAGTGCCAAAAGTGCGGATTCAGCGGAAGCATAGTTGATGTTCTGGCAAAAAGAGAGGGCATAGAGTCTCGCGAGGTGTTGCGGCGGTTTGTTGGAAAACCAGTTCAGAGTCCGAAAAAAGTTTATGACACAATCGACGATCTTCAGGCGGCCATGCCGGGGACAGTCGAGGCGGTTTATGAATATCAAAACCAGGCCAGCGGTAAGGCGGATATGGTGGTGCTGCGGGCGAAAGACGATCAGGGTAAAACTTTTCGACAAGCCTCTCCCGTCCCCAGCGGCGGCTACGTGTTTGAGGCGCCTCGAAAACCCTGGCCGCTCTATAATTGTGGAGACGTTGCGGCGGCGGACACGGTCGTCGTTGTCGAGGGCGAAAAGTGCGTTGAGGCCTGCCGGGAATTTGGAGTTGTGGCCACGACATCGCCTGGCGGTGCAAAAAACGCGAACAATGCCGATTGGTCACTATTGGCGGGAAAAAACATTGTCCTCTGGCCGGATAGCGACGGGCCAGGCAGGCAGTATGTCGAGGATGTAAAAAATTGCCTTGAGCGGCTAGAACCGGCTCCGCGATTAGCGTTTATCGAACCGAACGAGCTGGACTTGATCGAGGGGGAGGATGTCGCTGATTATGTATCGCAACTCAAAATCACTTGCGATAATCCGCTTGAAATACGGGCCGAACTGGCCAAAGCCCTTAGCCGGGCAAAACCCAGAGGCCCAGTTTCCGCTCTTGGCCAAGAGATTGATCGCATTATCGCAGGAGAACGACGGATCATACAGACACCCTGGGATAATCTCGATCATCTTGCCCGGCCGCTACTGCCGGGCACAGTATGCGTACTTGCAGGCAATCCGTCGGCGTCGAAAAGTTTCCTAGTATTGCAGATTCTGAGCCATGCGTTAGACAATGGAATTCCGGCAACAGCGTTTGAACTGGAGGAAAGTCGCGAGCATTATCTATTCCGCTTGTTGGCTCAAAAGTCAGGCGATGCCCGCATGACAAATTCCGAGTGGATTGAAGCTAATCCAGAATTAGCCCGAAAGGCACAAACACAATGGGCTGATTGGCTGGAGAATATCGGCAAGTCGATACACATTTGCCAAAATGCAGGGATCACATTATCGCAACTTGCTACCTGGATTGAGGGACGGGCAAAGGCAGGAAAAAAATTGATTATTGTCGATCCGTTGACTGCTGCCGATCACTCTCAACGCGAGACGTGGGCGGAGGACGCAGAATTTATTCTGCAAACAAAAAGAATTGCCGTTGAGCACAACACGAGTATCTTGCTTGTCAGTCACCCCGTCAAGGCCGTGTCCCACCCGGAGCTAGGACAACTTTCCGGAGGTGCTGCGTTTGGGCGGTTTGTCCAAAGCATTTTATGGCTTGAGGCTCACGATTACAAAAGTGGCCCGGTTCTAACACCTTGCGGAACCGCCGATCAAAATTACAATAGAACCTTACACGTTATCAAAGCGAGAAACGCAAAGGGAAGCGGCTGCAAAATCGCGATGACTTTCAGAAGTGACAGTCTCACATTTTGTGAACACGGGATGGTTGTTCGTGGTGGAGATTATCGAGAAAAGGAGAGCGAGTAAAAATGGTGACGATCAATCCGACGGACCTTATGCGTTTAGAAGATGCGGCTCGGTATCTGAATGTCAACGTTGTTACCATGAGAAACTTACAGAGATTTAGAAAACTGCCGTTTGCCAAAATCGGGGGAAAAATAATGTTCAGACAAAAAGATATTGATGCTTTTGTCGAATCACAAATGACACCGGCAGGCCCAAAATAAGGGGAATATGAAATGAAGGTTTTTTTTGACGCTAACCACAGGATTTGGGGATCATCCGAGCTTTGGGCCGTTCTGGCCCGCGACGCTCGAAATTTCGGCTTAACTGCTTGTTTTTTGACGCTCTGCGGAATTGTGATGTCCTCTGCCAATCGCCAACGGCCAATCGCGAACAAAAACCATTTTCATTTCCGGCAAGGAGTTGTTAAAGGTACTACCGAAATTTTTTTAAGTAAGAGCGGGCAAGGGCGTTTTTATGCGGTATATAGTTAGTGCGTATTTCGCTTGACACTAAAAGTGCAGGCGGGTAAAATCACGACAGAAACTCGTATTTCAGAATTGTCCGAAATAAAAAAAAAGCGGCTGGCTGTTTGATCATGTCCTTTCCTGAATATGAGTTTCACAAGCAGTTGGCCGCTTATTTTTTGATAGAACGGACGCCGACCGCCACGAGATAGGCCGAAACGCTCTGAAGGTGCGGGGCGTATGGCGGTAAGAGCCGCCACTGATGAGGCCCAGAAGTGCCACGAAAAAAAGAAACGGAGGTAAAAAATGACGAATCCGTTACTGCAAGCAAAAGGGACGAATGGTCAAGTTGAGCTTTATACCAACAAAGTTCGCATCATTAGAAAAGGCTTTTTTGCGTTATTAGCCCAAGGGCTGAAGGGCGAGAAAGAGATACTAATTTCCTCGATCAGTTCAATCCAATTCAAAAAAGCGAACGCGTGGGCGAATGGTTACATACAGTTCGCCTTCATGGGTGGAAAAGAAGCACAAGGAGGCGTCTTACAGGCGTACATAGACGAAAACACGGTAATGTTCAAGACTAAACAGCAGGCCGATTTTGAGCGTATCAAGGATGAGATCGACAAACGTATGCAGACTGTTAGTGCGTCTTCTTCGTCGCTGTCGGCAGCTGATGAAATCGCGAAGTTGGCCAACCTCCGAGACAAAGGCGTTTTGACGGATGCGGAGTTTCAGCAGAGGAAGAGACAGCTTTTGGAGTTGTGACCTTAATATGAGATTGGGCGTTGTATGAAAAGATTTATCGGCCAAACAATAGAGGGACAGGCGGCGGCTGCTGCTCTGGAAATTGACTAATTGCCGTAAAATTTGGGAGTGCGTCGGCTGCACTCCCGACATTGTGAACTTGATAAACACTTGACAAAACTGAACGGAGAAAAAAATGATGACCGGACAAAAAAGAGTTTCCAAAGTGTCGATGAGTCTTTTTTTATTCCTGTACGCAATTTTAGTTATTCTGCCTGGCAGTTGCTCAAAAGAACCACCAACACTCAATGCGGAAGATAGAAAAATAATCCGTAAACTCATGGCTGCATACGATATGCTGAATCATCAACAGCGGAATGATATGATCGACAGTGAAGCTATGCTACAGTACGATGCTGCTGTAAGAGAATTAGAAGAACTCCCGCCAGGGGTTCCTGGAGTTTCAAATCTCAGGCAAGCATGCCGTCGCTATAAAGAGGCTGCAGAAAATTTACAGATCAGTTTAGAAGTAACTAGTGAGGCGATAACTAGTGCGGTAGTTGAGGCAGTGGGTAGAGAGACAGTATGGATTGATCGGAATTACCGTAACGCAAAAACCAAAGCTTTAGAGGAGGAGCTTGACAGAAGCCAAAACGAATACGACATGGCATTAAAAGATTTGGAGAGTATTTGCGAAAAGTTAGTAAGGAGAGACATCCAATGAATCCAGAAAAAGAATTACAAGTATTGACTATTCTTGAAAAAATGGGCCAGACTAATTAAGGACAAAAGCTAATGGAAAACGTCAAACCGAAAGTGTGGATAATCAGGCGGGCGAAAAAGGAAAAAGGGTTCAGTTATGCGGTGCAGTGGATCGACGTTACAACCGGGAAACGGCGGACCGAGGCTTGCGGAAACGACAAAAGCTATGCGAGACAATTGGCAGCAGAGCGTCGGCAGGCCATAATGACCGGCGTATATCGAGAGATTAAGCCTATCGCGTATTCTGAATTTGTCACGGAACACCTGGCACAGATCAAGGGGCAACTTTCAAAAGCGACATACGCCGAGCACAGACTGGCTTTAGGGGTGTTCGGGCGGATATGCTCTCCAAAAAATCTAACTGTTATTGATTTTGCGATGCTGGAAGATTTTCGCAAAGCTCTTATTGAGGACGGCAAGTCGGATGCCACGGTCAATAAGACATTGAGAACCTTACAGTCAATCTTGAGCCGGGCCGTACAGCGGGGTTATATCAAGAAAAACCCGTTTGAGGGCAATCGAAAAGCTCTATGGATACGGGAGCCGGAAAAGACCGTCAACACGGCAAGTCAGCAGGATTTTGAGTTATTGCTCGAACATTGCCCGGACGATAAGTGGCGGGCTGTCTGTATAATCGCTTATTATGCCGGGCTGAGACGTGAGGAAATCTTACATCTTGAATGGACTGATATTGATTATGACAGTCAGGTTTTATATGTTCGCAACAAGGACGGCCATTCTACCAAGTCCAGGAAAATCCGGACAATCCCTATGGCTCCGCAGATTGCGTCCGCTTTGCGAAAAATACCACGATTGAATATACAGACGGATTATATATTCAGGACGCGAAATGAGACACGGCTGATTTATAATTTTACCCGGTCTTTTCATAGCATATTGACGCGGGCGGGGCTGGTTACAGATCAGGGGCCAAAGTTTACGCTCCACGACCTGCGTCGGACCTGTGCTACCAATCTTTTGAAAAGCGGAACCCCTCCAAAGGTTGTCCAACGGATATTAGGGCATAGTAGCCTTTTGACCACCATGACTTACTATGCAGCGGTAGGGGATGAGGATATGAGGCTGGCAATAGATCGACTTTCAAGAGCTAGCATATAAGGCAAAAGGATAATCGCGGCAGGGCGTGGCTAGGCAGGGCAAGGCCGGGCATGGCAAGGCAAGGCTCGGCGTGGCGTGGCAAGGTTTAGGCAGGGGCGTAACAATACCCCTGCCTATATCACTAATGGAATCGACAAACTTTCAAAATTCATGGGAGGTTGAAAAACGTTGAGTAAAACGTTGAGCGAATGTGTGCAAACTAGTACAAAACACAACAAAAAGATACAAAGCGAAACTGCCGTAAGTATTGTAATAACCGCGTTTTAACGATAATAGGGGGATTTAAGGAATGGACTGTCGATCCGAAGGTTGCGGGTTCGATCCCCGTCGGCCTCGTTAGTTGAGAACCCTTGTTATTAGTCGAAAAACCACGTTTTTGGCCTAGTGATGGGGTTTTTCCATTGTTTCCAGAACCCCTGCCAGTAACTCCTTCAGTCCATTACGGTCCGTGAAAATCCCTGAATCTACCTTCATCGGCCTGGTAGCTGACACCGGCTGCCTCAAGATAGGCCATGAGCATCTTGGCGGTTTTATCAGGCACTCTGAAAGCCCTTGTTTCAGGCAGTCTTCCGGAAAAGAAATTCTGTAATGCTGCCGCCGTGGTTTCCCGTAAGGGCAAGATAGCCTGTTTGCGGTTTTTAGCGGTTCGGGCCGCTATTGTCACAGTGTTGCTGTTGAAATTAAAGTCTGAGTGCGTCAAGAGAAGCTGGTGTGAGCAAGCTGGACAATCCAGCCTGGGCAAAGGATAGCCGCCGGGCCAGAACAGAACTTTGCGTATAATGAGGTAACAAGTTATGCGAAGCCAAAGGGATGGCGTTTTTAACTGAGATGGAAATGTCTCACTCGAAGTGGCTGGCAGTAAGTTGTAGAGTGGTCATGTGGCCTTTGCCATATACTGATATGGAAAACAAATGTCGGATGTACTGCTCATATCGTACCACTTGTACCGGTACGTGAGTTTTACTGAAGAGCCGGATGTGGGAAATCCACAAGTTCGGTTCTGTGAGGGACATTGAAGTCTTCTCATACGGTTGACTATTGTATAGCAGGTGCGATTGTTGCGTGGGGATGGAACGATGAGGATCAGAAATATATCCGAGAGCGTCGTGGCGATGAATTACCAGAAGAGTTAGCCGGTCGTCTGGTTAATTATTCACGCAGGGCTTGCCGGGCTTTATACAAATTAAGGTGATGCTGAATGCGCTGGGCCTGTTCATTTTGATTGGTTGATTTTGCTATTTGAATCGCCTGGCCGGCAGTTTCTGCGGCTTCATCGAACTGCCCGTTAGCTGCCATGGCCGCCGCCAGCGTATCGAGCATGCCGGAGTTCTTGTACTCGGTAAGTTCACAGGTCCGCCTGGCGAATTTAAGAGCGTTGGGGGGGTCATAAAACTTTTCGTCTTTACTGGTGGCCTTGATCCAGGCCAGGGAATTGGCTGCATATACCTGGTTCGGATCGATATCGAGGGAGTCGGACCACAGTGTCATGGCCTGGCGGACTTTGCTTTTATCGTAAAGAGCCATGGCCAGTTCGTTCATTACCTCCGGCTGTTTTGGTCTTATTTGCAAAGATTTGTTAAAACACTCTATGGCCTTGTCTGTTTCTTTCTGCCTGTTGTACAGGGCGGCCAGTTGATTGAGCATAATAGGTTGTTCAGGTTCTACGCTTAAAGATTTCTGCACATAAAACAAAGCCTGTTCATAGTTTTTTTGTTGATAATACACCTGGGCCAGATGCCCATAGGCGCCAAATTGTTCAGGACGAATTTTAATCGATTTCTTAAGTTCTATAATTGCCTGCTCGTAATTACCCTGCTTCTGGTAAATAGTTGCAAGGGAATTTTGCAATTCTGTATTATCAGGTGCAATCTCTATCGCTTTGGTTAATTGTTTGATCGATTCCGGATAATCTTTCAATCTATAGGCAATGCCGGCCAGGTGGAAATATGGTTCATATACATCCGGTTGAATCGAAATCATTTCCTGGCACATTTCCCTGGCCAGGTCAAACTCTTCTTTAACCAGGAATTGCCTGATTTTCGTGTTGATCACATGATAATCAATCAAGTCTTTTGGATCTATCTTGCTCATATCAAAGGAGTACTCTTCTGTGACGGTGCCGCCGACATAGCCGAGGGTCTCAAGTTGGTTGAGGGTCTCGGCGTCAAGTTCCACTTTACTGCCTGTGGCTCCGGATGGGATTGCGTCATCGAGTATCAGCTTTAGACGGTTTTTCAATAGACGAGTGACTTTGGGATATGTTTCTACCAGATTGACGGATTCGCGGTAATCATCGACTATGTCATACAACTCCGGCCGGGTCGTCTGGATATATTTATACTTGTCATTTACCACGCCCAGTAAAGAATTTGCCTTGTATTTAGTAGGTAACATGCTTTCCAAATAAACATGTCTTTTAAGATCTTCGGGGGCATCCTGAAGTAAATACCCGCTGATATCCTCGCCCTGGAAGGTATATTGTCCCTTAATATCCATCAGAGAGCACACCGTCGGGACAATATCAACAAGCCCTACTGTTTTTTCTATGCGCCTGGACGTAGAGACTCCGGGCACCTTGAACACCAGGGGAACTCTGACATTGCCCTGGTAGATATAATAACCGTGGGTTACCTCTTTATGCTGGAAAAACATTTCACCGTGATCTGCGGTTATTATGATCAGTGTAGAGTCATACAATCCAAGCTGTTTGAGCTTATCGATTACCACCTTGATACAGTTGTCGGTATATGCCACCTCTCCGGCATACATACCCTGCTGATAATCTATGGAGTCCTCTTGCGGGTAGGGTTTCTTCAGAAACATTCTTTTATAAGGCTCCGGTGCGTCATAAGAACGGTGGGGGTCATAAAAATGCAGAAACAGGAACATGTTTTCCTTTTGGTGTTCATCAAGCCATTGGCAGGCGATACGTTCTGTCTCTTCGGCCTGGCGTTCAAGAATGAATATGGGAGCACGCTCGTTTTTGAAGTTATCATCATAAAAATCGAATCCCTGATCCATTCCATACTTTGAATCGAGGATGATTGAGCCGATTATGGCGCCGGTGACAAATCCATTATCCTTGAGAATCTCGGCAAGCGTCACGTTGGAATCGTTTAACTTGTAACCGTTGTTGTCATGAACACCATGATATGGAGGAATAGTGCCCGTCAGCATCGAACAGTGGGATGGCAGAGTAAGAGATAGCGGTGCATAAGTGTTTTCGAAAAGAATACCCTCCCTCGCCAGAGCATCGATATTAGGGGTTGTATTATGCTTAAAACCGTAGCAGCCAAAGACATCGGCCCGGGCAGCATCCAAACTAATCACGAGAACATTGCGTATTTTGTCGGATGGCCCAGCCTCATGGCAAAAAAATAACCATCCGATACTTAATAACGCCATTATGATAATGAGTGTGGAAACTATAATTATAATAGAATGTCTCATTTATAACACCATATATAACAATTAGTTATATCTAAAAGACATCGTGGGCTTTTGTGCCCCTATAGCTTCGCAACTGAGCTGTGCATATTTATCATAGCAGATATGAAGATTTTATGATAATAGAATTCCACATGCACTCAACACTGCCGCACAATTTATTCCATCATAGGATCCAGGGATCCAGCGGTGCGGCGACCGATTTTAACGATGACACTTACAGCCGATAATATGTCTCCCTTCGTTTTAACCACCACGTTTTTAAAAAAATTCGGGCGGCCCAAATCGACGTAAGTGCTTGTTTCCCAGATATTTACCCCCCCTCCCTCCCCCCAAAAAACAAGGAACGACATCCCAGCGAAGATTTTTCTCTGGAAAAAATCGGATTTGTGCGATAAACTAACATAGTTATATCTCAGTTACTGTCGGCGAGCGGCGTCGGCAGACTATACGCGGCGAACTCATCTGAATGTCGCGTCAGAGGTTTCGCACGAACACTTGCAGAGGAGATCTACAAATGAAGGCAAAATTTTTATTGTTGATGTTGGTAGTTGTGGCCATGCTCGCCATGGCCGTTGACCAGGTTCAGGCGCAGGCGGCAAATGTGCCCGTTCCAAACGGTACATTTCACATGTACAAACCAGGCACAAACTATACGGTCACCGCGACCTTCCCGGATGATAATTCCTACGCACGGGGCGTTGGGGACGGTCTTACGGTGATAGGAGCCGGAATAGTGAATTATTCCGACGGTACCACCGGCTCGGTGATCGATTGCCCCGGGTGGGTAGGCCCATACGGAACAACTGGGGGCAATGATCTATACACCGGTGGTATTGACGGCACTGGTACTTGCTTTAATGCCTTTGGAACCTGGAGCGGTGGAAATGGGACAATGTGCGAATCGGCCGCGTCTCTGGGTAACATCATAGGCGCCAGCACCTATACGCTTTCGGCCATGATTGCTGACGACGCGGGGCCTTTGGTACTCGACCTGTTGGCAGACGGAGTAGCAATCACCCCCAGTTCCTCGATAACCCCGCCAGACACCGGTCGCTCCGGATGGATGGTAATCTCCAGGACGTATAACGCGGCTGCCATTGCCCCCTATGTTGGCCAATCTATGACGATTGTCCTGGGCACGTTTGATGAGACCGGGACCTATTTCGGCGGGCGGGTCCGCTTCGACAATGTGTCGCTTACGCAGGAATTGCCGCCGCCCCACCCGATCACCCCGGGCGATGGTTCGACCGTAGATGTTGACTTTGACCTGCTTGAATGGACGTTGCCGGAGCCAAACGACCCGGTAGGCGGCACTGTAACTTGTGATGTCTGGTTTAGCGACAATTATCCCAACTATGGCCAAGACCCCAACAGTCCCGACTTCCCCGACTATGCCACCAAGATAGTTAACAATCAGGCGGTTGAGTCTGTAAGTCTGAGTTCTTTAATACCACCGATTGAGCTTGAGGTTTTCAAAACTTACTATTGGAGAGTTGATATTTATGATGACAGCCTCCCCGAGCCTCCGGCTCAACCCTTTGTCAGTTCGGTTTTCATTTTCAACACCAACAATGTAGCGCCGGTTGTTGACGCCGGCACTGCCGAGCCCACATGGCTGGTTGATGGTACTGTTAATTTCGACCTTCTCGGTGAATTGGTCACCGATGACGAGCTTCCCGTGCCTGCGACCCTTCTGTGGACGGTGACTGGTGAACCTTCACCAGGTGCGGCCACTATTATAACAGATCCTACTCAACCGGGTATTACAGTTACAGCCACGGTAGCCGGCACGTATGAGCTAACGCTCACGGCTGATGACACTGAATTTACCGATTCCGATACGGTCTCGATACTCGTTTACGCCGATGAGTGCACAAAAATGAAGGAACTGGAAGGCTTAACGCCGCGTTTCACCGATTTTAATGGAGACTGTGTTACAGATGTCCTCGATGTTGCGATATTCGCAGGCGAATGGCTGTTGCGTATCGACGAGTCGCTTTAGGAGTGAGCACTGTGATGTTTTTCTATCGTTGTCGGCGAACGTCGTCGGCAGATTTTAGATTAAGTGGCGAACTCATCTGAACCTTACGTTGAGCGGTTCGCCTGAAACGCTTTCAGAGGAGATTTACAAATGAAGACGAAATTGTTGTTAATGCTGTTGGTTATTGGGTTAGTGGCTGGAGCCGCTCACGCGGAGATGCTTGCGAACCCAGGTTTTGAGGAGGGTACTTTTATTGGTGGACCGGGTAATTATCCTGATGGCTGGTCGTTTTACTATTCAGGAACTAGTTCGGCCTATTCCTGGCTCAGTGGTGAGGGCGCCCACTCAGGTACCAAGTATATGCGACTAAATCCCTGGTATCCGTCCCCTTCTTGGGATGCCTATGTATATCAGACTGTACCTGGCGTTATAGCAGGCCAGGACTATGCATTTAGCGCATGGACTAAAAATGAAGTCCCGAGTGATACAAATCCGGGGTGGTTTTACCTTGAATGGCGCGACACTGGGAACGCCGTTGTGAGCACCATTGAGGTCGATATCGCTGGCACCCACTCTGAATGGACACAGTTGGATTTCGGCGTTCATACCGCTCCTGCAGGAGCAGTTGCCGCTCAATTCAGGCTTGTTATTTACGGGTATGATCCTAGTGGATGGTTCATTGATGATCTGAGTATGCGTCCTGGGATGTGGACGAATCCGGTAGATGGTCAGAGGGTACCTGTTACCTTTAACCTGCTTCAATGGGAGTTGCCTGCTCCAGCGGACCCGGAAACCGGCACCGTGACCTGTGATGTTTGGTTTACCGACAATTTTCCCGAGTATAATGGCACAACCGATCCCAACTTCACCAATTATGCCACCAAGATAGTTAATAATCAGGCGGTTGAGTCTAAATCGGTTACGCTTGCGGCAGACAAGACCTATTATTGGAGAATCGATACCTATGATAGCAGTTCCGCTAATCCCCAACCTGTTATCGGCAGGGTTCTCATTTTCGATACTTTTAATATGGCGCCGGTTGTTGACGCCGGCGAAGCCGACCCTGCATGGCTGACTGATGGTACTGTTGATTTCGATCTTCTCGGTTCGTTGGTCGCCGATGATGGACGCCCCGTGGCTGCGACGCTTCTGTGGACGGTGACTGGTGAACCTTCACCAGGTGCGGCGACTATTATAACAGATCCCACTCAACCGGGCATTACAGTTACAGCTACCCAAACCGGCACGTATGAACTAACGCTCACGGCCGATGACACCGATCTCACCGATTCCGACACGGTCTCGATAACCGTTTACAACGATTGGTGCGAAGCAGCAAAGGCTCAAGGCTTAACACCACATGCTACCGATCTTAATGGAGACTGTATCACCGATATCCGCGATTTTGCGATACTTGCAGGCGAATTTCTGCTGAAAATCAACGATGTAGTCCCCGTGGTCGGCCTCGTGCCCAACGGTAATTTTGAAACGATCTACAAACCAGGCTCGACTACGATCACTGGGGTCTTGTCAGAAGGCGCCTGGACGCAGGGCGTAGGACCAAATTGCCCGATAGATAGCGGTAGCGGAACGTATAACTTTTCCGACACAACCAGCGGCACCGTGGCGGATATTCCCGGCTGGGTCGGGTATGACAAAGACGGTTGGCTGGCTTTTGGCGGCACATACGATCGGGATCCGAACTTTCCGGACCGTCAGGGTTCTACATCGAACCAAGCCAACCATACCGATGGTGAAGAAGCAGCAAATTGCTACTTGACCAACGGCGGCGGTTGGGGCAATCCAGCCGGCGGGCTGATCATCTCGAAGGACCCTGTGGCCACCGTTGCGGCCGACACCGCTTATGTGATTTCGATGTTCGCCAAGGGCGTCGATGGAACCGAGGCTCCTCTGGCACTCGATCTGTTGGCCAACGGAGTAAAAGTCACGCCCGATCACTCTGGGAATCCGGTTTTGTTGACCGGTCTCTGGCGAGAATACACCAGGACGTATAATGCTGACACCATGAGTGCCTACGAAGGTCAGGCTCTGAAGATTGTGGTGGGCTTAGGACGCCCATTACCGGACGGCTCCGTCGGCGCTCAGTTGCAGCTTGACGATGTAGCGATCGTAGGGTATTCGAACTAATAAGTGTTTGAGTAAGCCCTGTGATGTTTTTCTATGGATAGTAAGTAAGGTTTTGAATTAAAACGACGGGAGACCCTGGTTACGCACGGTCTCCCGTTTTTTATGCGCCCTTCACGTTTAGAAATCCGATAAAAGTCGTAGCGGCATAGCCACACAACAAACCAAACTCTTTCAGCTTAAATATGCCAAGTTTGGTCGTATTTTCGACGTTTTTTTTCGCGTTTGGACAATACCTGCCCATATTTTCACCCTTGTTTTTTGCCGATAGCTTGGTTAAACCGCCAATAGGCCCAATTGTGGGCCGGAAAACCACTGGCTGCATGAGAAACCTACCTACAAACGTGACATGCACCTATATGCTTAAATCAAGGGGATTGACAGGGTCTTCAAGAAGTTTTACAATGCCGCGCTGACGTTGCGAATATCAGTGAATGTAGCAGGACCGGTGCGTCGGACAGTTGGACAGAGAGGAGGTGGCATTGCCACTTTTTCTGTTTCATAAGATTGGCAAGGGACTGCTTCCGTTGGTCGCTCGCTGAAATGGCAAAATCACGAAATTAAAGAAGTTTTCAACATAGGAGCATGTTATGAAGAAGGCTTTTCCCCTTGTCTTTATCGGGTTTCTTTTGGTATCTATGCTCGAGCCGTCTGTGGTTCGGGCGGACAGGACCATTGTACGGATGGAGACCAACTTCGGCGATATTATCATCGAGTTGTATGACAGTGAGACGCCCATAACAGTGGAGAATTTTATGGGTTACGTAAACAGAGGTTTCTACGATGGGGTGATTTTTCATCGTGTGATAGACGATTTTATGATCCAGGCTGGGGTGTATGATGAGGATATTTACACTTATATCGCCGGTGATCCGGATTTTGACGATCCGGACTGGCTGAAGGACCCGCTATTTTATCATGACCCGAATGATCCGATCAAGGACGAGATAGTCAGCACCCTGGACAATGATCGAGGCACCATTTCTATGGCCAACTCCGGTCCCAATACCGGGGCGTCACAGTTTTTTATCAATCAGAAAGCCAGCGGTAACGGGAATTTGGATGGTATTCACACGGTTTTCGGCGAGGTGCTCGAAGGGATGGACGTGGTTGACGAGATTGCCGGCGTCGAGACCTTTACGGTTGGTAAAGATAGTGCGTATCCGATGGCGGATGTGCCGGTGGAAGGCGATAAGGCGGTGATCTTGAGCGTTACGGAAGTAAGGAGGTTCGATCCCAACAGTTCAGATTTAAGCGATGTCCCATTTTTGCACGCCAGCGACGGTCTCAGACGGATGTTCGCCGGGCAAGGGGACTGCACAGGAGCGAATTACACTCATGTTTTTTCGGAAGTGAAGTTTCTGGGCATTAGTTGTTTGAAGTGGGAGCAAAAGGCGCTTTCGGAAGACGATAGTGATATCGACAGTTTTTATATGTATCTTGCGAAAGATACGTCAGGGACATTGTGGGTGCTGAAATATTATCTCAACGGATATACGGAGTTCCAGGCGAACTCACTGCTGGAAGCGACTGCGTTTACGGAATACGACGATAACAATATGTATTTCCGGCTTATCACCGGCAGTTACGATCCCGACAATTTGGCCGATCCCGATAACACACTTGTCATAGGCGTTGGCAGTACTATGGAGACGACGACCATAGAAAGTGTAAACGCATCGTTAGATAATCGGCCGGAGTTTGACAATGAACTGATTCGGGTGAAATGGTCGCAAGGTGAAGATGAAACGGATGTCAACTGGTATTATTATCATGAGTCGGTGGGTCTGGTACTCGATCTTCGTGACGATACTGGTGATGTGGAAGAGGACGGCTGGCAGCTTGCGGCGTTCAATTTCGACGCGACCAGCGGTGATTTGAGTGATGTTCCTTACCTTCATGGCGAAGGCGGTTTGACGCGAACGTACATGGGGCAAGGCGATTACGAAGGAAATAGTTTTACTCATACTTTCTTTTCGATAGATTTTCTGGGGATCAAATGTTTGAAGTGGTATCAGTCGCGCCAAGCCTCGGCGGGAATAGATAGTTTCTATTTTCATCTGGCTAAGGATACGGAAGGTGATCTGTGGGTGTTGAAATACTACACCAACGGTACGGTCGATTTCGAGGCTGACTCGTTGCTGGACGCCAGGCCGTTCAGTGAGTACAGCGGCTATAATATGGCCTTTCGGCTGATAGCCGGCGGATATGATCCGGATGACCTGGACGATCCGAGCAATGAACTCGTTATCGGCGAGGGCGACTCGATCGAAAAACAGCAGATAACGAGTTTTTCCGAATCGCTGGAAGATATGCCTTACTATGAAGATGACCTTGTCCAGGTGAAGCATTTGCTGGGGCCTGAGGAAGATGAGACGCGATGGTCGTATTTCGACGAGTCGGTGGGACTGGTGATGTGCCGGCTGAAGAGTGTCGTAAGCTCGGAGATTGGCGATACCAGCGGATGGCGGCTGGCGTGGTTCGGCAAGACGGAGCCTCAGTTCGATGAGAACAGCAACGATTTCAGTAAAGTGCCGTTCATGATGGCACGGCCGGGTGATATGCGGATATATCGCGGGCAAGGGGAATTGACAGGCAATTGGTATAAGACAGGGTTTCCCAGTAAAAAATTACTGGGGGTGGATTGCCTGAAAATCGAGAAACGAGACAGGTATGGTTTTGGAGTTGAGTCGAGTATATATGGCGGGCGAGACAGCAATGGGCAGTTGTGGGTGTTCAGGGAAGATCGGGGTGAAGATACTTTGTTCGAGGCGGAAGATATCAGCCGAATCGTTCCTTTCGAGAAGTATCTTGATATGCATCTGTGGCTGATGAGCGGTGAATACGATGAGGGTATGACGCTGACGGGAAATGTTGGCGATGGGACCGAGACACAGGAGATTATTAGCCTGACCGAATCGCTGGATGGGTGGTCCGATTATAACGATGAGTTGGTTCTGGTCAAATCGACACAGGAGCCAGATGCGGGCGAAGCTGAAGCTGCTGACTGGGGCTATTACCACGAGTCGGTGGGGCCGGTACTGTGGCTGGAGGAGAACGCGTTCGAGCTGAACCAAATTGACTTTAGTGGATACGGCTGGTATCTGGATGAGCCGAGCGATCTGACGAACGTTGAGATTGTTTTGAAGGCGAGTAAGAATCGGGATCAGGCTTCGGATAAGTTTGTTGTTTCGGGTAAGCTTGGCGCGGAGGATGGAGATTTTGCCGGCGGCATTTTGTTTTTGCATGTCGGCACGTACTCGGCCCAGATCGAGATTTCTGAATTTGTGGTTAAGCAGTCGGGCGGTAATAATGTGCTGATCTATAGCGGCAGTCCGAACGAGACGGAGATGGTTGCAATAAAGATCAATTTGGCAAAGGGGACATTTTTGATTTCGGGCAAGCGGTTGGACTTGTCCGGGATGGGCAAACCGATTAAGGTGGATATAGTGACGAACGGTTACTGGGGCTGCGGCCAGGCTCAGATCAAAAATAATAAAGAGGTGCCAATTGTATTTATGCAGGGTTATGAAAACGTTCTGCGCGAGGAGAAGTTTACATTTGTATATGACGACCGGGTCCGTAACGATTCGCTGACGGTGAAAGGCGAAATCGCGACCAGGGAGTATCCGATCGATCTTAGCGAAACCAAACTTACCGTAAGCTGGGGCAGTAATACGTTTATCATCAAGTCTGGTGAGCTGGTGAAAAAGAATGCCAATAGCGAGAAATATACATATCAGGCCTCGTCTGGGGATCTGAGGCTGGCGTATTTTGATATGGAAAACGGTACGTTTAGGATTGTCATAAGGAAGGCGTACCTGTCGAAGCCGCCGCAGGAGCTGGGCGTTAAGATCGAGGATGAAGATGGTAATGTGTTGTTCAATGAAAAAATGAAGATATAGGCGCAGGGATAAGGAAGAGGCAATCGCGAAAGGAATATCATGTTGTTTGAGCAAAACGCCCGTAAGGGAATATTCAAGATAAGATGTTGGTTATTATTGCTAAGCGTGGTGACGGCATCGATTGGAGGTGCCGGCAGACTGTGCGGGCAAGCGGCCAAGGTCGAGGCCGACGATGAGCAGCTCCTGAGTCTGAAGCATATCTACCAAACCACGAAGCCACTTTTTGCGGATACGGGTCGTCGGGTGATCAAGCTGACACTTCAAGAGTGCATTCGGCAGGCTCTGGCCCATAATCTGGATATGCGTGTCGGCGGCTATGAACCGGCTATGCGGATGTCCGATCTTGTCTCGGCGGAAGCGGCGTTCGATGCGGTGCTGTTCGGTTCATCGCAGATGAATGTTACCGATCAGGCCAATATCGATTCGGGATATTATACCCGGACCATCGTAACCGATAACGGTACCCGCGATGTGCGTATGGGGAGCAGTCCTTTCCTTGGGAGCCATGATTACAATTATATGCTGGGGCTTCGCAAGTTACTTCCTACCGGCGCATCAGTTCAACTGGCACAGCAATTGCGTCGTTTGCGTGATCTGACCGACGAAGATCAACAGTTGTTCCGCAATCCTTTTTACGAATTCGGTCTTCAGTTTCAATTGCGTCAGCCCCTTCTGAGGGATTTTGGTATCGATGTGAACCGGGCGAACATTCTGGCCTCTCGCAACAACTACCGCATCAGCCAACAGCAGTTTCATTTGCTGGTTATCCGCACTGTAGCGGAAGTGGAGAGCAACTACTGGAACCTGTTTTTTGCCCGTCAAAGGGCGAAGATATTCGCCGGCCTGATCGAGCGATCAGAACTGACTTTTAAGAGGATACAGCAGCGCAAGGATTACGATGGTAAAAGTCTGGTGATTGCCCGGACCCTGGCGGTTATCAAAGGCGCCGAGGCCGATCTGTTAAGCTCCCGCAATTTGGTACTGCAGCAACAGACGCTTCTTTTGGACAGTATCAATAGTCCCGAGCTGTCGCTGAAAGAACAATTGGAAATCATCCCCGAGGATCAACCTAGTATGGTCTGGTATGAAGTCGATCGCGATGGGGCGGTAGATACAGCTTTGCAGAAGCGGCCGGAGATTATTTCTCAGCGTTTGCGGGTGGATACGGCAGAGTTGGCCCAGGGAGTGGCTCAGAACCAGACGCTTCCGCGCCTGGACCTGGTCTATCAACAGGAGATGACCGGTCCGGGCGATCAATATCATTCGTCGTGGGACCAGCAGTGGCAGAATGAAACAACTAATTATGTGTTTGGTTTGAGTTTCGAAGTACCGTTCGGCAATCGTGCGGCGGAGGCGGCGATGAGCAGAGCGCGAAATCGACAACAGCAGGAAAAACTTAATCTGGAAAGCCTCCGCCAACAGGTTTTGGCGGACGTGAGTATTTCGCTGGATAAACTTGACAGCAGTTACAAAGAGATCGGCAAGCGGATTGAAACGGTCGAGGCGGAACAAGACGTACTGGTGAATCATCTGGCAATGCAGGATGCCGGCCGGCAGGACACGATGACTCCTGAGTTTCTTAATTTGAAACTAAATTCGGATCAGCGCCTGGCCAGCAGCCAGATTGTTGCTGTACAGGCCATGATTCAATACAATCTGGCGATAATGGATGCGTATCGAGCTCAGGGGACGCTGCTTCGGTATAACAATATCAAGCTGGCGGAGCTTGTCGAAGGGGTGGAGTGATATTCGCGTTGGGTAGCGGCAAGTCTTTTTGTGCTGGGATGGGTCCGGTTGAATAAGTGAGTATGTATGGAAACAAAGTGGATGGAGCAGGACTGGGGTGGTGATCGGGTGATCCTGGCGGGTGATGCCGGTGGGACAAATACGAGCATTGCTCTGGTAGGTGAAGCTGACGGGAAATTCAGCATTATCATGAAATGCGCTTTCAAGAGCGCCGAGATCACCGATTGTTTCGAGGCAGTGGAAAAAACACTGTCAGAAGCACAAGCCAAGCGGCCCCGCCTGAAACCGGATATTTGTTGTATAAGCGGTGCGGGGCCGGTCGAAAACAATTACTGCAGGCCTACGAACATCGCCTGGAATATCGACGGCGATGAAATTGAAAAGAAACTCGGTGTAAAAACGCTGATAATCAACGATTTTATGGCGATAAGTTACAGCCTGCCGCTTCTGGATGTGAATGATCCGGATCGGATTACGCCGTTGAGGCACACGGACGGTTCGATGTCAGAGCAGACGGGTAATATGAGGGCTGTGGTGGGCGCCGGGACGGGTCTGGGCGTTGGTTTTCTTTTGGAGGATGGCGGTAAATACACGGCAATCGCCTCAGAGGGAGGGCATATAGGTTTTGCCCCGTTTGACCAGGAGACGCGGGAACTTCAGGAATATCTGGTCGGGTGGGCAGGGGACAATCTGGAAGCGGAACTGTGTGTGTCTGGTCAGGGGATTATCAATATTTTTCGTTATTTCCGGGACGTCAGGGGGTGTTGTCGCAAAGGCGTTTTAGCGGAGATCGACCAGGCGCCGGATACCGATAAGCCGCGGATGATATCGCAAAATGCCGAGACGAATACCGTGTGCAGGGATATTCTGAGGCTTTTTGTTAAAATGTACGGAAGGCTGGCCGGGGACGTGGCAACGATTGCGCTTGCGACCATGGGGGTTTATCTGGCAGGTGGGATCGTTACCAAGGACGAAAAATATTTTCTGGAAAATGATCTTTGTATGCGTTATTTCGAGGAGTGTTACAATCCGAATATTCGCAGGGTACTCAAGTCGATACCGGTGTATATAATCAAGGATTATTCGGTTTCTTTGTATGGGGCGGCTAATGCGGGGTGCTGTCTTATGGTGTGATTATGTTATAAGAAATACTTAATGAAACGGAGCAATGAAGTGACAAAGGAGTTTATCAAACGGGCCAAAGCGGGGGATAATGTTTTTATTACGGATGTAAGGGAGGCCTATGACAATCTGCCGAAAGAAAAACGACAGACCATCTCCTGTGTGGTGAATCTGGCGGCAGGTGGAGTGCGTATTTTCGAGATAAATATGCCGTTGTTTGACGGACCGGCCGGGCAGGAGAGAGAGTTCGTCGAAACTTATGTTCGGGCGGAGATTTTTAATATTATTTCGACGCTGGGCGGTCGCAATGTTACGTTGTATGTAGATACCGCCAATAAGGATATGCTTAAACTGGCTGAGAGTTTTAATGATACGTTCCAGATTGACAAGAGTCGTGACCAGAGAACAGGGTTCGGCCGGTGCGTAAATGTTATCGACAGGATGTTGGGGGCAATTTGTGACAGGGGAAACGATCAAGGGACGCCCAAGTTCGAATTTATTGTTAAGGATCGCGCGGAGATGGGGAGTTTGTCGGATGGTGCGATAGAGACCGCCGGTGATGGTGGGATATTCAAGAAGGTGGCCCAGAAGCTGGATGGAAAAGTTATTTGCGGAATGGATATCGGCGGAACGGATATTAAGGTTGCCGTGGCGGTGGACGGTAAACTGCGGAGCCTGAAGGAATATGACTGGTTTCCGGAAAGTTTTAAGCTGGCCCAACAACTGACAGAACCGATTTGTACGCTGGTACGGCTGGTGCGGGCCAATATTTCAGTGGATGCGGACGATACGATAGGGCCTGAAGAAAAAACCGCACTCCAGGAGAAATTGGCTAAAGCAATGGATAAGGATGCTTCATATAAGCTTATAGCAAAAGTAGTAACTGAGGTGGAAAATGTTCTGGCTGATAAGATTATGGGAATCGATGCGATAGGGCTTTCTTTCCCGGATGTTGTGGTGAAGGATAAGATCGTGGGCGGCGAGACGACCAAGACCAGGGGACTGAGAAGTAATTCGCAGGTTGATTATGAAGAAGAGTTTGCCAGGATGATCGATCTGGATGAGCAGTTGCTGAAGTTGTGTAAGCCGGGCGGGGTGGTCAAGAATACCAATGATGGTCCCATGGCGGCGTTTACCGCGGCGGTGGAGATCGCGGCGGCGGGATCGGCCGATCAGGTTAAAGACGGCGTCTTTGCCCATACGCTGGGAACCGAGTTGGGTACAGGGTGGGTGGATGGCAGTGGGTCGATTCCCGAAATACCACTGGAATGCTATAATTATATAATCGATCTGGGCAGCTTCGATGGAAAAGAATATCCGCCTGACGATGTGAGAAGCATTAATAATTTTAATACCGGGCTGACGGGTTCGCTGCAGAGATATACCAGTCAAAGCGGGGTGTTCCGATTGGCGGTGACATACTTTGCCGAACAAAGAGACGATCTGTATCAGGAACTGCTCGATATGGGGTTTGTGGTGGACAGGCAGGAAGGCGGCCGAAAGATACTGACAGTGCCGACCAAACCAAAGGATATGAGAAAGGCTTTTCTGGAACATGTAATGTCACTGCCGGAAAAAGAAAACGATGAGGTGACCAGGGAGATTTTCCGGCAGGTAGGGGCGTTTCTGGCGATAACATGGTTCGAGACCCAAAGGATCGCCGCCCCGGCGTCAAAAGCGAGGATACTGTTCGGCAGACTGGTGAAGAACAATTGTTGTTTCCAGTTGATGCTGGAAGGCGCGCGCAGCAGGAAAGCCGATTTGCAAATAGACGTGGCCGACGGCGGGATGGCCAATACGTCTTTGATGAAACAACTGCAGGCGGATCCTCATTTTACCGTGGCACAATTCGCACAGGCGGTCGGAGCGATATATTACGGGAATATGGGATTGCTTTAGTCTCTTACAAGTGGATTTGTGCGCAAAATGGTCACAAAATATTTACCTCAATACAAATTCTCACATAACACTGTTTGGTTCCGGCCCTTGCCGGTTTAGGGTACAGGCGAGAACGTAACTCTGACCCATCTTCTACACCTTGATTTTGCAACTCTTTTCTACCGTGATCTCTGCTTTTGAGGCGGTCAACAATCGGAACCAGCGTCTTTACATCCGCTTTGAGGTAAAAAACACAAAATCATCATTTTTAGCCTAAAAACACCATTCCACGCCTCCCAAAAAGACGCAACTGTAGAAGATGGGACAAAGAGCTTTTTGCCGAAGTTCTGAGCCGATTGGGGTCTGCCTTCCTGCCGCGTCTGGCGTCGGGGTGAGTCGATGAAAATCCCGGTTAGCCTCTGGGGGGTAGGGGGGAGTGTGCGCCGAGTGTGCCGAATCCGGCATTTTCCCGCCCCATTCGAGAAAAATCCCCCTCCGTCGTGAAAATCGATACCCCTATGAAATATGCAGGGTAGAAACCAAGCAATATCAATGAGTTACGTCATTTG
>CAZICK010000050.1:0-27766 GCA_964537505.1 uncultured Pirellulales bacterium | reverse complement strand
TACAGCAGTTCTTAGCCTCGTGTTCTGTACAGATTCTTATGAGGAACCAAATATTGAGCGGTGCGCTGAAGATCGCCGGCGACGGCAGTATTCAATATGGAGATCAACGTTACGTCGCAGCTGTGCTTTACCATCCTCAATATGAACAGCGCCCAGTCGCAGACTTTTTCAAGAAAGCAGCCGTAGGTGCCAAAACATCACTTTCCCGGGTGGGTGCATGGACCACCGATTTTGATGGCAAGCCTTTTGATGATGCGATTGCGTTGCCGGTCGAGATGAAGGTCGTCGATGCAGATGACGCTGGAGAGAGGATCATTACGATGCTGAAAAACGCTGGAATGGAACCCTATACTCCATGCGCCATGAATGGGGCCCATTATGGTTCATCAATGGTGCCGGGCGTCAGCGGTCAGATGCGTTTGCTTGACGGCACCGTAATTCTTGCATCGGGCGAGAATGATGTAATGGGCGACCCCATTGAGAAAACTATTAAGGTAAACGGTCATAATGTCACATTTGATGCTGTCGGGGTCGCGTCGGTAAGACTGAACAAAGATGGGAAAGTTGAAGCTGTCGCTGCCGGCGGGTTGAGGCTATTTGCGGCAGGTGACCTGAGGATTGAGCTATCCAGGCGAGCGGACCTGGCCCTGTGGCGAGATTTAGAAAGTAAGTGGCAAGGTGTATTGCATGGTTGGGATGGGCCGGTCCCCGCGGCTTTGACCACGATAACCGACGATTGGTCAAGGGTGTCAGTTCCTGTTGCCTTAAAAGAATAGGGGTAAAATAAAAGGGTCAGACCCCAATGGCACTGCCGTACTTTTAGGGTAAATTTATGATAGGGACTGCCTGTTTGTATGAAAAATATTCCAGAAAATTCCCTGCATTTTGCTGTTGCCCCGAAAAAATTCGGGGCGTTATAATGCTATCGGCCCCCTCTGGCCGATATATTTTATGCCCTCTCTGGCTTCTGGTTCATTTTTAGCCATGGAGGGCTTTACTCTGTCCACTCTAAAGAATCAGCAAATCAATTGCAATGATAAATTTGATGTGTTGGCCGGTTCGTTTTTGCAAGAGAAAGGTTTACTATTTCCCCAGGTTTTCGACGCGGATTTTATTCGTCAAATCTTTCAGGATGAGAACGCACTTTTCGGTCAGGATGACATCTTTTCCACTCCTCTGAATAACGGCATTAGCAAGGAATCAAAAGCGTTAATGCTTGGGATGGTTCGGGCGGGTGAAGTTTATGCGCCAGGGGACCTGGCCACTGGTGTCGCGTTTAATAATCAGATCAGCCAGGTTTGTATTGTCCGGGTGTACGGGAATAATGGCTTTAGCGCCTTCGGCTTCGACTTCCAGGGGTATATAGCCATTGAGAGCGATGACGAGAACGTAAGGCTCATTCCCGATAATTTCCGAAGTCGCACACAACGTTTTATCCGACGCATCCCACTGGGGTTTCTTCACAAGATCAACGTAACCCTGCATCAGGTGGCGGTCTGTTGAAATCCATTGGGGGCCGGACTCGACAGCATGTATCGAAAGCATACGGGCTTCGCCAGGCTCTACAGATTGTTCGATATCGCCACTGCCGTTGAAGCGTCCGGCAAAACGGTTGTTCCAGAAGTCATATAGATAGTAGTCCTGATCAGCCGCCAGGCCAAGCGAGCCAAAGGCTGTATTACCGCTGATCGGTATGTTGAAATGACGAGGTGTTTCGCTGTTATTATAAAGAACAAGCTGATGCCAATTTTTTGAAATGGCAAAATCGAACACCGATGGAAACTCGCTGACAAACGCGTCCAGTGGACGTGCGGACAGCGGGGTATTATGGAATGGGAAGGCACGACTCAGGTCGTGGAGTATCTCCGGTGAAAACAGGCGAAAACTTTCCGTCAGTAAAAGTCGTCCGGTTGTCGCATAGCTGATCGTAAGGATTGCGCGGCGCTGCCGGGCGGTGATTTCGAATTGCTGCTTACTGCCGTAGCGAATGAGTGCCTTGCCGTCCATATCATAGTTGACCAAACGTCGATTTTTATACCAGCGAAGAGCGACCTTTGTGAGGTTGTCCGGGCTGATCACATTGGTATCGCCCGCAGTACGAACCGAGTCAACCAATCCCAACGTAGCATCAGAGCCTATTCCAAGCCGTTCCTGCAGATAGCAGTGGTGGGCCAATCCGTCACGAGCTATCTGGAAGACGGTTCGGTAGGCCGCGGTGGCCGTGGAGTAACGGTCCTCCATTCCACCACGTGCGGGGAAGGCACAATCTGGATAATCATAGAAGACGCCTTTGACGCCTCCTTTTCGAAGGTTGTCGTAAACTTCTTTCATGTGGCGTTTGAAATCCGGGTCGGTGTAATCATAGTTTTCCTGAACCATGGCGCCGTAAATTTTCCCCCGAATTTCATGCCCTTCCTTTTCTCGCTGTCCTTTTTTGTTCAAGATATAGCGGTGAGCTTCGTTAAACAACATGTGCCCGGGAAAAGCCTCGGCATAGTCTTCTGAGCGGACACCCGGTTCGAAGTAGGTAAAAGGAATACCGCCGCGTTGCTGAATCGCATGGCCCCATTTTTGGGTCGTCTCATAAGGCGCTTTGTAGTGTCCGCCTTCGACAATGCACCGTTCCTTGCGGCCATACATCTGCCAATGCCTGTCATCCCACCAGCCCTGTTCGTTATTTTGCTCATAGCAATCGGGGACAAGACGAACAGCGACCGGTGAATATTTCATGAAACCACTTTTGACGATGTTGTCCATCTCCAGCACCGCTCCCGGAGTATCGTTGACCGAGCCGGTATCGCCGCCGAAATGTTTCACCGCAAGAAACCACATACAAACAGAGGGAAAGGTATAGGCATTGATGTGAATATTCCCGGCCTTTTGAAATACCTGAGCGTAAGCTTCGAGCGCCGCGAAGGGGTTGTCGGTCAAACCATCGACGTAGAAACGATCTATTGGTTTATAGATTTGGCCCGGATCGATACGCCGGCCTACCGGGTCATCGGCATAAAGGTCGGCCCCTTGATTTTTGGTATGGTCGCTTTCGATAAATGTACGATAATCGGCGTAAATCAGGCCGCCCAACACGAGGGATCGCGGCCGGTTCTCATCGGCGAGAAAATAAAGCATATTGTTTTCAGCCGTTACCTTTTTACCCTGGTGGACCATGTTCATTTTCCAGCCACTGTCCCCGTTAACCATTTTTAGCTTGCCGGGATTGCCGGCGGGAAAAACCTGATTTGTTCGCAGTACATTCACACGACGCAGCCGTACCGGATGACCGCCCATATTACAAAATTCCCAGCCAATATCGATAAAAGTCCTATCGGGATAGAGGACAAACTGTACCTGCAGCCATGCATCATCCGCAAAGGTGCTGATGAGCGTCAACGCATCTCCTTTTCCGAAAGCACCTGAATATTCCCCTGCTTCTATCCGGTTTTTACCGGCCCCGCTATTGTATTCATGCCCGTCGCCTGCCGATTCGCTGTCGCCTTCCTTAACATCACTGAGTTGTCGGTACGGAGCCGTGGTAAAGCCGACCTGGGCGTTTTTCACAAACGTTTCGTCCCGTCCGAGATCAATCAGATCATAGGCGCCTGTATTTCCATCAATGCAAATCTTTACAAGCCCATTGGAGAGGGTTTTCACTTCCGCGGCGGCTACGGTCCCAGCCAATAAAATACCACTGACGATAATCATCAGCCGAGATTTTCCAGATAACATTTCTATGACTCCTACAGTTTGGTTATGAGTTATGGCGTAGTCGGGGGCGGGGCGGGTTGCCCATTATGCAGCGAGATCACTAAAATCCAGTATCTCGAAACTAACCAGGAATTCGTTTATTGTGTTCGCTTCCGCTCTGGGATCGTTAGACAGTTCAATGCCGACGTATAATTCCGCGATATTAAAACGGGTGGTTACGATATGTTCATCTCTATCGATGAGTTCCTGCAGTTTTGATTCTGCGGCTTTTTTTCTTCTGGCACCACCTTTGCCGGTCAAATCGATTAAAATTGTCGTATCGAGGCAGGCCATTATATTCTCCGTCTGGAAGGTCTGCGGCGATTCTTTACTGTTTCGGCAATCGCATCGTAAGCCTTTTTGCTCATGGGATTCGCCTCGATTCGTTTCAAAAAGCATTCAAGATCAAATGGTTTAGGGGTTACTCTCTTGATAGTTTGGCTGAATGATTCGTTTTCACGGCGCAGAGCCTTGAGCCTGTTATACGCTTCCATGTCGATGGTTATCGTTTTGGTCGCCATTTTGTCAATCTCCTACTACAATACAAGTACATGTACATACACTTATTGTACTGCAAATTATTATCACGTCAAGAAATAATATCCCAGCTTAATGGGCATCGATCGTATGGATCATCATAGCGTAATCGGGGGCGGGGCGGGTCAGCGGCCGGCCGGGCAGTAATATGATCTGGTCGGCAACCTTGGCCCAGTTGTTTTCGATGATTGTCTTGTCCACCATATCGGCAAATTCCCTGATGTCCGCGGGAATCGGTCTGCAGATCGGTGTGACGCCGTAGTTCATACTCATCTGACGGCAGGCCAATTCGTCCGAACTGAAAGCGATAATGGGAACGTCTATGCGGGCCTTGCTCAGTATGCGGGCGGTGGAACCGTTCTGCGACCAGGCGACTACCAGCCTGGCATCAAGGTCGTCAATGAGTTGCGCGACGCTACGAGAGACGCTGGCGGTAACAGCCAGTTCGTTGTCGGTTTCGATTTTCGGGCGGGGTACGTCGCTTTCGTCCATAAACGCTTCGGTAACACGAGCGATTCGTACGATAGTCCGGACCGCCTCGATGGGATATTTGCCAACTGCGGACTCGCCCGAGAGCATGATGGCATCGGTGAAATCGATAATCGCGTTGGCCACGTCGGAGACCTCGGCACGGGTGGGGACAGGAGCGTCGATCATAGACTGGAGCATCTGCGTAGCAACAATAACAGGTTTACCGAGCCGGCGGCACAATTGAGTAATGCGTTTCTGGTATAGCGGCACATGAGCCAGGTCCATTTCGACCCCCAGATCGCCGCGGGCAACCAAAACCGCGTCACTGGCTTGAATAATACTTTCCAAATTGTCGATCGCTTCGGGTTTTTCGATTTTTGAGACCACTTTGATAGGTGATCCGACTTTACGCAGATAGCTTTTGAGTTGATTGATCTCCTCAGCGGTACGTACGAAACTCATGGCCAGGTAATCGAGCTGATGTTCAACCGCCCATTCGACGCACTGCCAGTCGCGTTCGGTAATGGACGCGGCGGAAATCTTTGAGTCGGGCAGGTTGATCCCCTTGTGACTGTGCAGCGGACCGCCAACAAGCACCTGGCAGATTATTTGTTCCTTTTTTTTGTCGGTTACCTTCAGCGAGATTTGACCGTCGTCGATAAGTACGCGATGGCCGATTTCTACATCCCGTGCAAGATAAGGATAGTTGGTGCCGAAATGATTGGCTGTGCCCACTTCCAGGCCCGGTTGGATAACTACTTCGTCACCGGGATTGAGGAGCTGACCTTCCGGATCGATACCGCCTGTGCGAATTTTCGGACCGCACAGGTCGCCCATGACAGCGATGGCGTGATGGTGCTGAGCACGGATATTGTTGATTGTCTCCAGCAAAGCCGCGTGTTTATCGAGCGAACCATGGGAAAAGTTCAGCCGAAAAACGTCGGTGCCGTTATCTATCAGTGCTTTTATGGTTTCACCCCGGTCCGAGGCAGGTCCAAGGGTGGCGATGATTTTGGTTTTTATCATTGTTATACCCAATGGGTACGGTAATTCCTGGAAAGGCTAATTGTAACACCAGCGTAAATTGTAAAGGTTTTCAGGATATAAATATAATAAAAAAAACGGGGGAATTCAATCGTTATGGGTATAAAACTGCTTCGCTAACCGATTCGAGCGTTGATGAGCATAGAAGCGTGCCATGGACCGCGATGGCTGATTCTGCCGCACAATCGGCTGCGTCCGGCGACAGAAGCGGTTTTGACCAGCTTAGCACCCTTGGCTTCCAGCTTTCTCAGGGCTACTTCGACATCACTATTGCCCCGGTCGATGGCGTCGAAAACCAATTGTACGCGTTTCCCGCGGCGCAGCAGCCCTAAAACGGTATGCTTTATAGCGTTTTCCAGTCCGATACCGAAAACTACAAACTCATCCGCTCTCAACTCAGACAATAGCCGATCGGCACGCGGCATCAGGAACGGGTCTTCAGAGCGTTTTTCAAAGATTATCTGTTGATAATCGCTCAGGATGTGCCGGGGCAGATCCATACGGTTATCCGGCCCAAACAGAACGTTTGATGTCAGTATCGTATAACGGATTTTTTTTTGGCCTGGACTGCCTTCCATGCAAAAGATACCCGTATCAGATAACACCTCAGGACAACTGACCGGTCTGTTGGTCAGGGCGGTGGAAATGACAGGAACATGGTTTACCCGACTCCAGGCAATGAGCCGACGTATATTACGCAGCAAATCGCTGTGGTCCTGATTGTCCTGGCAGATCAGATCGTATTGGGTATCAACATCAACCAGGACACGGCGAAATCTTCGTCGCAATAACTTTGCCATTTATCAGACCTGCCTTTTCTGGTTTTAGTCCGGCATAACATCATCCAAGTAAGAGAAACACTGATTTCACATCGTCAAACCACGGCATCAGCTTTAAGGTTTCCAATCCTGGCGTCGAGACTGTGGCTCGGTAAAATTCATTGACGAACAATCACCTATATAATATCATAGCTCTCGATAATGATATTTGACAAGCAGGAGAAGCAAATTTGCTGATAACCGATGAAAACATTGCGGTTGACCTTGATAACTATTTGCCCTTTATAGACTTAGGGAAACTATTCGTTCGGGTCGGGCCGGTCCAGATAGAGGTCGGCTCTGGTAAAGGTACTTTTCTGCTGAACGAGGCCAGGCTTCGGCCGGAGGTAAATTTCCTGGGTATCGAATGGGCCAATAAGTATTATCGCTACAGTGTTGACCGTATGAGGCGATGGCAGATGAATAATGTTCGGATACTGCGGGCTGACGCTCGTGAGTTTATCGGACATTTTTTGCCGGATGGGTCGGTCGAGACGTTTCACATATACTTTCCCGATCCCTGGCCCAAGAAACGGCATCATAAACGGCGATTTTTTGCCGTGGCAAATATATTACAGGTGATTCGCGTTTTGACCGCAGAAGGTCAATTACGCGTCGCAACCGATCATGCCGATTACTTCGAGATTATCAGTGAGGTATTATTGCGTCATCCGGATATTGCCAAGGTGTTCGAGCAGGTTGATTTTTATCCCACAGGGGCTGCTGATCCGGGCGAATGGGTTGGGTCTAACTTCGAACGTAAATATCTGAATGAAGGTCGAAAAATATACACGTTGGCCCTGAAAAAAGCCTCGTCCGGATAAGTGAAGTGGTGAAAAAGTGGTTAAGGTTTATGAATTGAGTCAAATTGAAACTGCATTGCAACAGGTTGATACTGTCAGCATTATAGAGCAGGGGTTTGTTGCGTATTCCAATGGCGAGGTTGTCGTTCCACCTGTTGGCGAAATGATTTTTCCAGACCCTCCCGGTGATGTTCATATTAAATATGGGTTCATAAAAAACGATGAATATTATGTGATTAAGATCGCATCGGGGTTTTATAAGAATCAGGATTTCGCAATTCCCTCCAGTGACGGACTCATGTTGATTTTCAATCAGAAAACCGGTGAGCTGCTCTGTTTGTTAAATGACAGAGGATACTTGACTAATGTTCGAACCGCGGCGGCGGGAGCGGTGGCGGCAAGGCATTTGGCAAAAGATAGTATTGGGCGAATCGGAATTATCGGGGCAGGACTCCAGGCCCGGATGCAGTTGTCATTTTTGGCAAAAATTGTTGCCTGCAAAGATGTAATGGTCTGGGGGGTGAGCGATGAAGAACTTTCGCGTTACAAAAGCGATATGGAAAAACAAGGGTTTTCAATAACTACTTGTTTAGATGCAAACGAAGTAGCAAACTGTAGTGATTTAATTGTAACTACTACGCCATCGACGACGCCTTTAATCTCGGCTGATGCAATTCAAAAGGGCGCCCATATTACCGCTATAGGGGCTGACACTCCCGTGAAACAGGAATTGGACTCACAGGTTTTGGCGAAAGCGGATATTGTTGTTGCAGACAGTATCAGTCAGTGCGAATGCAGGGGAGAGATTTTTAAGGCCCTGGAAGCCGGTATTATCGGTAAAGACAAAATATGTGAACTCGGTAATGTAATACAAGGTAAAGCAAAAAAACGTTCGTCCGATGAACAGATAACAGTCGCAGATTTAACCGGTGTTGCTGTTCAGGATATTCAAATTGCAAAAGCCGTATATGCGGCATTAAATAGTAATTGTTAATCACTTTAATTTTTAGAAATCAAGTACAAGGAGAATCAAGACATGAAAATGGATATCTTCGAAATGGAGAGAATGCAGTCAACCTGGGAAAATCTTGTAGAGTACGATATGTCAGAAAGCGGCATTATGCCTATTTCACTCAACGATTTGGTGAAAATGGGTTTTGATATGGATGCGGCAATGAATATGCCACTGGGTTACAGTCAAGGCGACGGTACGCCTGAGCTTAAAGACCTGTTGGCCAGGATTTACCCAGGCGCTAAGCGTGAGAACATAGAAGTTACCAACGGGACATCCGAAGCGAATTATCTTCTGGCCTTGAGCCAACTGCAGCCAGGTGATGAGTTTGCCTTTGAAGTTCCTAATTATATGCAAATGTGGGGAGCCCCCAGGAGCCTTTGCGCGAAGGTAAATACGTTTTTCTTAAGGGTGGAAAAAGACTGGGAACCGGACTGGGAAGAATTTGAAAAAGCGGTAAATAAAAATACCCGCCTGGTTTATATCTCCAATCCGAACAATCCGACCGGTTCTGTCCTGACAAAAAAGTCAATGGAGAGAATTGTTAAAAGATGTGAGGAAACAGACACTTATTTAATATCGGATGAAGTGTATTTAGGCGCTGAGCTGGATGGTAAGCGCACAACGAGCTTTTGGGGAATGAGCGATAAAGTAATAGTGACAAGCGGATTGTCAAAGGCTTATGGTATTCCGGGAGCTCGCATAGGCTGGATAATCGGTCCGAAACAAGTTGTCTATGATTGCTGGACGCAGCACGACTATATTACCATTTGCCCGAACAAACTCTCCGATTACATCGCCCGTATAGCGGTAAGAAAAGATAATCGTGAAAAATTATACTCGCGTACGCAAAAAATATTACAAAAGAATATCGAATACTTCAGAGAATGGGTAGGCTCTTTTGGCGATTTCTTCACATTCAAAGAGCCTAAGGCAGCGCCGATCTGTTTTCTGAAATACAACGCCGATATTCCAAGCGCCCAGCTATGCGAAAGAACATTGAAAAATCAAAATACCCTGTTCGTGCCAGGCGCACAACTGGGCATGGAAGGCTATATTCGTCTTTGGTTAGGCGGTTCGGATGAACAAAAATGGAAAGAAGGCCTGAACAGAATCAAAAAAGAATTAGTTAAGATTATGTGATTCCATAGATTATATTTTGTACTACCCCAAGGATCCACATAACTTTCAGCCAGCCGCCAGTAAAACGGAGGCGGTTATCATTTTCTGGATTTCGAAGAGTTTACCGGTCAGGGCGTCTTTGAATCTCAGCTTGAGGGTGAGGTTCGAAGAACGTGGAGGTTTTTCCCACGTCAGCTCGAATTTGTAATGGTCCGTCATGAAGCCGCTGAGCCATTGCTCTGGCAGTTCGTCCAGGCCGTACTGCCACTGCTGGAGGAGATACCCGCCCTGAGGCTCGGCCAAGTTCCACAGTTCGATAGTTACCTGACCGGTCGCCTTGATTCTGTCGCCCTGTGTGTCTCTCAGCAGCAGGTAAACAATTATCCCGTCATCGAGGCCGTCGCCGTTTTGGTCATAAGCCCGGGTGAACCGGCCAAAGGATATCTCGACCGGATGGACCAGACGTTGCAAACGATCGGCAGGAAAACCCCGTAATGCGGTCAATTGTTCATTTAGCTTTTCGTTTTGCTTTTGTTTTGCCGTCAGCTCCTGCCGGAGTTGTTCCACCTGCATCAAGAGGTCTTTTTTGGAAATGGTCTCGGCGGGTTTCGGAGGGACAATAAGTCCGCATCCTCCTGCGGTCAGGGCTAACAAAAGCCCGACGGTTATTGCTGATTGGTTGGGCATAACCGGGCCTTATTGGGTTTTGTCATCGCTTTTTTCAGACAAGTCTGTTTCCGGCATTTTTTCCAGGATTTTGTCAGCTATACCGTATTCTACGCACTTCTGCGCATCCATCCAGTAATTACGGTCACAGTCTTTTTCGACGGTATCCAGGTTTTTGCCGGTGTGTTCGGCAATAATATTATATAAACGACTGCGTACACGGAGCATTTCTTCGGCTTCTATTTGGAGGTCGGTCGCCGGTCCGGTGATTTGTCCGCGAATCATGGGCTGATGCAACAGGACGCTGGAATTGGTTAAGATGTTGCGTTTACCTTTTGCTCCGCCCAACAGCAGTACCGCACCCATACTCGCGGCCAGCCCCACGCAGTAAGTGCTTACGTCACAACGCAGAAAACGCATAGTGTCGTAAATCGCCAGTCCCGCGGTTACCGATCCACCTGGCGAATTGATGTAAAGGTGGATGTCGCTTTTCGTGTCTTCATTGCTCAGGAACAACATTTGCGCGATAACCAGGTTGGCGGTTTCATCGTCCACCTCGCCGCCCAGGAAAATAATGCGGTCGCGTAACAGACGCGAATATATGTCGTAAGCTCGCTCTCCGCGTCCGGTTGTTTCGATTACCATAGGTATCAAGTTGGTCATATCACTTCTCGCTTATTTGATAGTGGATGAGTATATGAACAGATAAGTGGAAATCCAGCCGTTTGCTTATTGGCAGGTCCGATCACCTGCCCATCTACCCGGCTGCCGATCTATCTGCTCATTTACCGTCCCCCTTTTTTACTTCTTCCTGGGGCTGTAGTACTTCGTCAACTAAGCCGTACTCTTTAGCTTCCTCTGCGGTCATGTGATGGTCTCGCTCTGTTTCCTGGCGGATCTTCTCGATAGGCTGGCCGGTATGAAGGGCCAGAACTTCGTCAATCATTTTTCTGGTTTTGATAATTTCCTTGGCCTGGATTTCAATATCCGCCGCCTGGCCGCTGACTCCGCCCCAGGGTTGATGCAGCATGATTTTCGAGTGGGGCAGGGCGTAACGTTTTCCTTTGGTCCCGGCGGCCAAAATCACCGCGCCGCCACTGGCGGCATGGCCCACACAGTATGTGCAGACATCGGAAACGATAAACTGCATAGTATCGTAAATCGCCATCGTATCGTCCACACTGCCTCCGGGACAGTTGATGTATAAATGGATGTCACTGCCACGCTTGAGGTTGTCCAGATACAACAGCGATTTGATTATTACTGAGGTGATTGTGCCCTGATTGGTTATCATGGATGGGTCCAGCGGCATATCCATGAAGACACACCGGTTCTCCAGCAGCATTTCATTGAGTCCCATTTCCCTGGTACGCTGATAACTACCGAGGTCGGACAATTGCGTTGCCTGTTTTATCATTTCGGGTCGATATATTTCCATGAACTATTCCTTAACGGTAAAACTTCCCGTGGGTTGTATCCGTATTGTTGTATAGTTTAATCATCGGCTGAAGGCGGCTTGCGTTTGACGTCTTTTCGCGAGGTTTTTTTGTGGGCGGCGTTTTCCACGGCGTTTTCCTTCGTTTTTCCCGTCGATTCCGCGGGTTTTTCGGCAGCTTTTTTTCTGGTTTTCGGCTTAGACGCTTCTTCTTCCACTGCCGGGGCGTCCACCACATCAGCCATCTCTAAAATACGATCAATGGCTTTTTCCTCCCTGATCTGGTGTTTTAGCATACCACTTCGGCCCTGCCGGTCCAGTTCATCACGCAGGCGTTCCGGTCGCCGCCGCTGCTGCGCCGCCATATTGGCAATATAACCGTTAATTTCCATTTCACTCACTTCAATTTCCAGTTTATCGGCCACTCGCTCCATAATAAAGCTCATTTTCAGCTCTTGGGCGGCTTGTTCACTGCTGGAAGCCCGCAATTTTTCCATATTCTCTACCAACTGTTCCTGCGATACTCCCTGCTGCAACAACTCATAGTAACGCCGACTGAGCATCCGGTCGGAATATCGTGCCGCTACCCCTGCGGGAAGCTCGAACTCGATATTTTCCTCCAGGTACTTATATATCTGCCGGACCGAATGGGTGCGCACTTCCCGATCAACATGGCCCTCCAGACTTTCCTGGATGCCACGTCTTAGCGCCTCTTCGTCTTCCACACCAAATGACCCGAAAAACTCTTTGTTCATCTCGGCCGGTATCAGGCGATTGATAAGCTTGACTTCGATGGTAAATTCAGCGTTTTTGCCTCGGTATTCTTCTTTTTCGTAGGTATCCGGCACCTCTGCGGTGGCGGTTTTTATCTGGCCGGACTTGGCCCCGGTGAGCACCTTGGCCATATCCTCGAACCAAACTCCCATTACAACGGTGGGGCCGACTCGCACGGGCAGATCCTGGGCCGTTTCGCTCTGTTCTATGCCTTCGACCTTCATGGTTACATCGGCACGTATCATATCGCCTGCCTGAGCCGTCTCTACCTCATCCATCTTTCCATATCGGCGACGCAGGGCTTCCAGGGCCTCATTGACACGTTTCTCATCGATCTTGACAACCTGTTTTTCGATCCTGATCCCTTCCAGCGTTGGTATCTCAAACTCAGGTTTGACTTCAATTTCGTACTCGAAGTCCAGATCGCCGGATTCGGGCAGTTCTATCTTTTCCGGGTCGAAATCCGGCTCGCCCAGCACCTCAAAATGCTGGTCTTCGTCTATTTTTTCAAAAGCCTGAGCCAACAGACGCAGTTTCGCCTGGTTCGTTACATCGTGGCCGAAACGCTTTTCGAAAAGCTTTCGCGGGGCATGGCCCTTGCGAAACCCCGGTATGTCGGCGGTTTTGCGTAATTCGCTGTACTGATTGTTCAGTTCCTTGTCGATCTGTTTGCGCGGAACCTGTACTGCGATCTTCTTTTTCCACGCACCACTGTCTTCCACGGTCACCGTGCAGTCAAATTCTTCTTGCTTTTGTTCGACGTTGTTTTCGCTCTCTGCCATTACTTTTTTCCCTATGTTAAAACTTCCTTGATTGCGTGATTTTACCATTCCAGCAAGCGACCAGCGGGAACAGTCCTTTGCTAATCATCTGAAACATAAAAAGTGGCCACGCCACCTCCTTACATAGCCCAAAATCAACGATAATACTATACTATATCTGAATTACCCGTCAATAGACTGTTGAGATAAAACTATAAATAATTGGCCTTGCTCCAATATGGGGAGATATTCGAACCAGGATCGGTCTGAAATTTCGGGAACTCTGGGTTTTACCCAATAGACATATCTATCGGCCCAACGGGAAAATTCAACCGCAATCAGTGTATGTCTTCAGACAAAATAGGCCTGGACATACCAAAATATCCGCCGATGTCCACCGGCCAAAAAAAAGCGGGCGATGAGGCTTGAACTCACGACATTCACGTTGGCAACGTGACGCTCTACCACTGAGCTACGCCCGCATACACGATTATGATAACCAAATTGTTTAATGATACAACCATTTTTTGGCAAAATTTCTTTCAGATCATGTTTTTCAACTGGTTGAGCACGTTTTCGACAGGTGTCCATGTGTTATTAGACGTTTTTTCTTCTACGCAGATTCGCACGTGAGTTCCCAGAGGTTGCCAGCTCGCCACATTGGTCGGCCCAAATATCGCCACAGTTGCCAGCCCCATCGCACCGGCCAAATGCGTTATGCCGGTATCATTACCAACATAAGCATCGCAACAACTCAACACGATGGTTACCTCTTCCAGCGTTAGTTCTTGCAATATCGGCAGTTGCTCCTCCAATTCAGCTATCAGGCGATTATCCCAACGCTCCAGTTCCACTGGTCCCAATAGCAAGACCGGCTGGCATCCGTGTTGTGTCAGTTGCTCAGCCAAATCGCGGAAATTTTCTATCGGCCAGCATTTTTCCCGGCCCCCACTGCCCGGGTGTATAAGGACAATTTTGGCTGACTGTTCGACTTGCCTGTTTTTCAGTATTGCATGGGCCTTTTCGGTATCGTCTGGTTTTTTGTGAATAAACGTTCCCTGCATAAATTCTGGCCATATATTCGCCAGCCAGTGCGGCAGTTCTTTTGTAAATTGCTCCATGAAAAAGTTGGCGACATGGCCGGGGTAGTCCCCCGGCGGTCGCAGTTGAATCGTGGCTACTTCTACAGGATGGATTGAGGCTGTGGTGAAAATCAGGTTACGCTCGAAATAACGCTGCTCGTCCGTCAGGAAAGTTACGATCAGCTCATAATCGCAAAATACTTCGATCAGCGGATCATCTTCGCTGAGATTGAAGGTTTCGTGGTCGGCAAAAAGCTTGTGCAGGCTGACACCTTCGATTGAGACTATTTTGGTTATCTCGCTTCTGCCTTGGAGGAACCCGAGTTTTTCGCGGTGGCCCATTATATCGACATGTTTCATTCTGCCTTGGCGCAGCAACATTCTCGCCAGCGGAAGGGTCAATATCCCGTCACCGATTGCTCCCGGTTGAATTATCAGGGCCTTGCCACGCCAACTGTCATCAACCACTTTTTTCAATCCAACCTCCGCCTAACACTATCTGGTCGTCATAGAATACTACCGCCTGGCCAGGCGTGACGGCAGTTACCGGCTGATCGAAATCCACCACCACCCGGTCATATATACCTCGATCGTTGACTATTGGCGTGACCTTGCCGGGTGCGCCACGATGATTATAGCGTATCTGTACGGCAGCCCAAAAGGGTTCTGTGGGTATCGGATCGACCAGCCAATTCAGTTTGCCAGCCCACAGCCGCCGGGACATCAACTCTTCGCGGCTGCCTAGTACAACAGTATTGCTCGCCTCATCAAGGCTAATCACGTATGCCGGGGCGCCCATTGCTATTCCCAGTCCGCGACGCTGGCCTATCGTATAACGATACACACCCTGATGCCTGCCGAGCACTTTACCGCTCGTATCGACGACCTCGCCTGCCCTGCACAGTTCGGGCGCCCGCTCGGCTACCAGCCGTGCATAGTCGTCATCCGCTACAAAACATATCTCCTGCGATTCACCTTTGTCATGTACGGGCAGATTCATTTGGCCGGCCAGTGTACGCACATGGCCTTTGGAATGCTCGCCTAACGGCAGTAAAATACGGCTCAGCTTATCCCGCCCGATACCGAACAGCGAATAAGACTGGTCCTTGGAGTTATCGACCCCGCGGCATAAACGTTTTTGTCCACCGATAGTTTCTATCCGCCCGTAATGTCCGGTGGCGACGTAGTCGGCTCCTATCATATCGGCGTATTCTATGAGCTTACCGAATTTCAGTCGAGTGTTGCACATTACGCAGGGATTGGGCGTTCGTCCGCGGCGGTATTCATCCACGAAATAATCGATAATCTCTTCCAGCTCGTTCCGGAAGTCGAGTACGTGAAATCTGATGCCCAGCAGGGCTGCTACTTCTTTGGCGTCGTGAGCGTCCTGTGGTGAGCAGCAACCCGGATGCGGACGATCGGGGCTTTGAGCCTGCCCCAGACACATAAAAACTCCCGTTACATCATAGCCGGCCCGCTGGAGCAGGGCAGCGGCCACACTGCTATCGACCCCGCCACTCATCGCCACTAATACACCGGTTTTATCAGCCATGACATTATTATACCCAACGGGTATGGACAATCAAGATGACGACTTTCATATTACATTGCAGCTAAATGAGTTACGAAAAAGCAAAGTTGCAAGCTCATACGCAGCATATATAACTCCGTAGAGATCAAGAAATTGACAAATTTTATAATGAAAAAACGGTTTTTTTTGTAAATCCGTTGCCTCTGGTTTGTCATTATAATAGTAGCGGATACAGGAGCTTCTATTGAACGAACGCTGCGATGAAAATCTGGTGGCTGCTGCCGCGGCAGTAATAGTTGTAGCGGTAATGATCGGTATAAAGCCATTTGGTGAATCAACCTCTGTCCTTGCCGCGATGACAAAGAATGTTGAGCAAATGCCTTGGATACGTATGGTGCGTTTCAAAGGCGAACATCTAGTTACAGCACTTGCCGAAAGATATATCTTGAAGAAAATCCTGATTTCCCGGAAGGGATATTTGATCCGGACAAATTGCCCCAATAGATGAAACCAAAGATACTGCAATTACTCAAGGCCGGTTCGGTGGGATCGGCCTTTTTTGTGCGTTATCCGGTTAGCAGATCGAATTGCTCCTGGGTCAATACGCGGCGGAGTTTTTGCAGAGCGAATAGCTCTATCTGGCGGACGCGTTCCTTGCTCAAACCAATTAGCTTGGCTATCTGACTGAGACTCATGGGGTTACGCTGGCCGGAGATTTCGGTTTGTCTGATTAGGCCGTAGTGTTCACGTACGATGGTTCGTTCACGCTGGTCGAGGGTCTCGCTCATGACCTGATCGAGGCTTTTGCGGGCCGACTCGACGGCCAGGACCCGGCTGTCTTCCAGACGCAAATCCTGGGCAACTTCCAGCATATCTTCGCCGGCCTGATAAACCGGTTTTCTGCTCTGCGTGGCCCGTAAAGTCGCGTATCTCTTTACGATAGACCAGGTTACGTAGGTGGATAACTTGGTGCCGCGAGTAAAATCAAACTTTTCGACAGCGTTGATAAGAACCAGGTTGCCCTCACTGATCAACTCGAGCATTTCCGCATCGTTTCGCGTGTGCCGACGGGCGACACTTACGACCAGGCGAAGATTGCTGCGGATCAGGCGGTCCTTAACTTCCTGTGCCTGAAGTAGATACAAGCGTATCTGACGGATCAGACGCCCCGATGGATTACCGCGGTCCAAACGCCGATGGGACTGGGCGGCAAGGAATTTCAAATAATTATATTTGCGAAACAGGAATTTTTCCTGTCTGGCATCGAGCAGGCCGGTTCTGTATATATCTTGTACATAAGCAGTTAGCGATTCTATCGGGCCTTTATGTTTTAGTTTTGGCGGTGAGCCGCGATCCCAACCATTGGCGGTATCCGCGTTAAATAGTTCCGGGTCAGGATGCAGAATATAGTCCTTAGAGCCACGGCCGGTAAACTCATCGCTGGGAATGTAAGCTATTGTCGTATCAAGCAGTTGCGTAACCTGAGCGAGGTTTATGGCTCTGTAGATGTTGGACTTGCTGCGGCCGAATTGCTTCATAAGGTCCGTTACCGCAACGCCCTGCTGATGCAGGTCGAATATTTCACGGCATTGTTGCGGTTCGATGGAATAGGGCCGACGGGCAAATTGAATATTGATATCGGCATAACTGTTTGTTTCTGCTTGGCTTAGCAAAGAACGGACTGACTCGACCGATCGGCCGAACCGCCGGGCGGTGCGATGGATGGCTTCCTGGCGGTGATTGGGACAACGCCTGGCCCAACGAGCAAGGCGATGCAGGATGCCCTGTCGTTCGGCATCGGATATTTGAGAGAAGTTCTTACTCTGCAATACTTTACGACGATTCTTCCTGATGTAATAATCGACGCTGGAAGCAGGGAATCCCAGACGTAAACGGCCATCGGCAAAGACCAGGTATCGGCCCATTAAGCCGTTGTGTCGCCAGCGGGTAATGGTTTTTGGGCAGACACGGAAGCGACGGGCGAGGGATTGGGTGGTATAAACCTTTTGGGTTAAAGAGGTTGCGTGGATTTGCAGTGTTTTACTGAGCTGGACGGCATAGGCGGGTATATCTGTCAGTAAGTCGTTGTAAGCCAAGGAGTTATCGGAATCGACGACTGTGCTGGGGTGTGGTCGATAGCCGGTGAGGTGAAAGCAGATAAAGTCGAATGGATAGCGTCTGTTGGGCTGAATCAGCCTGATAAGGGCTTCGCAAGCGTCGATCTGAGCAAGGCGTTTACTTTCTGGGGCAAATTTGGCTTGCAAAAGCAACTGTCGCAACTGTAGGGACTTAACGCGGGCCATGGTATGCTGCCATTATCTATTGTATATAAATAACTTACATAATATTATTACACATAAAGACAGTTTTGTCAAGAGGAAAAACAAGGTGTTCCCAAAGACCAGATGTCCGGATAAAAGACGAAGATATGGATGAGAAATGACAAAGGATGAGTGGCGAGAGACGTGAGACAAAGGGTGAATGCAAGTGACAAATGATATTGATGTAAGTGCTTATTTTACGTTGTTGGAATTGCTGTAAGTGCTTATTTTTGCGTAACGATTATAACGATTAGGTAAGATGGGTAAGAAAAAAGTGCGAAATTCGGCGAAATTTGGATGAATTCTGATGAAAAGTGATGTGGTTTATACCCAGTTTGTACTATGTTTGTACTATGTTTGTACTATGTTTGTACTATGTTTGTACTATGTTTGCACCCTGTTTGTACTATGTTTTGATGAGTTTTGATGTCAAGATGGGCAAGGTCAACCACCAAGCCACTAAGACAGGAAGGACACGAATTGTCGAAGATAAAAGACGGGAAGGACACGAAGATTTTAGAAGACACTAAAAGAGGTAGAGAGTTTTGTTGGGTAAATGGGCAGGGTAGGGGGGATGGGGAAGATGGAAAAGATGGAGGGAGAAGGCAAGAGGCATGAGGCACGAGGGGTGGGTCGGTGGGAGGGATCGGGATTTTGGTTGACGAGGGTCAGGGAATTAGCTAGGGTGGAGAAATTGGTTAAGATATGGATTTGTGTAATGTAAGTACGCATAAGCTATATAGAGTAGTATAGCTTACACCGATTTTTAGAAAGCGTAAGAGATGACAATGGAATGGGGTAAATTATTGTCTGAAGTACGTATAAGGAATTTTTTTGTTGAGTCAGAAAAAAGGGAAAGAAACAATCGTACGGAGTTCGAGAGAGATTATGACCGAGCGATTTTCAGCACTCCCCTAAGGCGTATGCACGACAAAGCCCAAGTGTTCCCTCTTGATCCCAATGACTCGGTGCGAACACGTCTGACTCATTCATTGGAAGTCTCTACCGTTGCACGAGACATGGCACGCATTATTGGTCGTTGGCTTGAGAAGGATAAGAAAAAAATAAAGGAAGAACAAGCTAAAGATATTGAAACTATAGCTGCAACTTGTGGACTTATACATGATTTAGGTAATCCTCCCTTCGGTCATGCCGGCGAAGAAGCTATTGCAGAATGGTTCAAAAAGAAAGATAGAAAAGATTTCTGGAATTTTGGCGATTTTACCGGCAGTAAAAAGCAATTGGAAAATGACTTCCTTAAGTTTGAAGGAAATGCTCAGACCCTGCGACTTGTTTCAAGACTGCAAATACTATCAGATCTTTATGGGCTTAATTTTACATGCGGTACAATATCGGCTGTGTGTAAATATATTGCCCGTTCTGATGAACTTTTTGACAAGAAAAAAGGTGTTCACGAGAAATTAAAAGTTGGATATTTTGCTTCAGAGAAACTTATTATCGATTTAGTACGAGAAGAGACTGGTACCGGAGAAGCGAGGAATCCAATAACGTTTATCGTTGAAGCTGCGGATGATATAGTTTTTTCTGTAGTTGACCTTGAAGACGGGATTAAAAAAGGTGTGATTGACTGGAAAGAACTTGAGGGCAAATTAACAGAGTATTCAGAAAACAACACCGAGATGTTATGGATGTGTTTTGAGAAAGCGAAGAAATTGATTGACAAGAGTCCCCAAGGTGCATTGGGAGGGAAATCTCGTGACGAAGCAATGGCGCAAGCTTTTCAAATTTATGCAATAGGCGAGTCTGTACACGCAGTAATCGAAACATTTAAGGAAAAATATGAAGATATTATGATTGGTAATTATCACAATGAACTATTTAAGGATAGCAAGGCCTGCTCACTAATCACGGCTTGTAAAAAGGCAGGACGTAATCATGTTTATTGTGCGAAGCAAAACCTTACCTTAGAGGTAATGGCAAGACGAGTGATACATGATTTAATGGATATTTTCTGGGAAGGTGTACCAAAGAAGCACGTTGAACAAACACGATTTGAAAAGGAAATATACAGTTTAATATCGGAAAATTATCGTACGGTTTTTGAAAAAACACGAGGTTTGTCAGAGACCCCTTTGTCTAAATATAGTGAGGTTTACAATAAGAGTCGAGGGGACATAAAATTACCGGAAAATTATCATTGCATGCGTCTTGTAACCGATTATATTTGTGGAATGACTGATACATTTGCATGTACACTTCATAAACGGTTAACGAATGGCTAATTTAGAAACACAGAAGTTAGAAGATATCCTGAGGGATCGCATAGGGCGATTTGTGGATAATAAGTCTAAGTGGCGATTACATCGCCATAAAATACTGCAGGAAATCTGCGGATATGATAATAATGCTTTTTTATGTGGTGGTGCGGCAAGAGATGTATTGCTATCACAAAACTATAAACCCATTATTCCCCGTGATCTTGATATTATTCTTGAGTGCGCCGATCTTAATAAGGTTGCCGATTCATTTGCAGGTCATGTTAAGAGATGGAATTCTTACGGTGGGCTATCCATACAAATTCAAGATTGGTCTGTGGACTTATGGTTGCTATCAGAAACATGGGCAGCTAAGGAAAAGATTGTCGAGGTAAATAGTTTTGTTGATTTTCCCAAGACAACGTTCCTGGATATAGATGCAGTTGCGGTGCAACTGTTTAAAAGAAAAGGACAAAAGAGGAAAATCCACGCAAAGGGATTCTTCGAGGCAATTTTGAAAAAAACTATCGAAATAAACCTTGAGGATAATCCGAATCCCGCCATGTGTATTGTAAGGTCATTAAGGATAGCCAACAAATTCAGATTTGCAATTGGACCCAAACTTGCCAGATATATAGCACATTATGCAAATCAAATAGAATTAGAAGAAATACTAGGACTTTATCGAACCCGCTACCAACCAACAGTTTCATTTATCGAAGAGATTGGCTGTTACATAGAAACTATCAAAAAACAAATTCGTGTTTCTAATAAACAGCCTGTAAAATTACCTGTTTCAGAAAACAAAGTCTATTTTCATTCAACATGTTGGAATAGTTCACTTCAGAAAAATGCTCGATGTTTGTTTTCCACAGAATAGACATACAATAACATACGAGAAAACCATACCTAAATGTAAGGTCTCGGCCAAGTGCATCTTGCGGGGTTTTTAGAAAAGTGGATAATTTGCTCGTGATTTAATTGGAGGTCAATTAATCGTGAGCAAAGAGCAAAAAGCACTTAAGGGAACCTCTAAAAATTCATTTTTACTACGAACGGCGGCAATTTTGGCAGATGGTCATCGACACATACAAGGAAAGTGGTTTGTCAGTAGCGGCTTTCTGCAAAAAAGAAAGCATATCTGATCTCGCGGAAAGTTTCATGCGTACTGGTTGAGCGTGAATTGGGCAAACGCGTTTAATTGTTTACACCTATTTTATCTGATTTGCCTTTGGCAAATCATAAAGATTAACTAAATTTCAGGAAATGTCCAATTCCGACTGAAGCAATACGAGCGGTTGTTTTGATTATGTGCATAAGGGGGTTAGCTTTATAAATTCTGCAAAAAGGTACGCTGAATCATGCGGTCCTGGTGAGGCTTCTGGGTGATATTGAACAGAAAAAGCAGCAAGTTTTTCACATCGAATGCCTTCAACCGTGTTGTCATTCAAGTTCAAATGCGTTAATTCTATGTCCTTGTTTTTGAGTGAGTCCATGTCAACGCAGAATCCGTGGTTTTGACTGGTAATCTCGATTTTACCGGTTTGCAGGTTTTTGACCGGGTGGTTTGCTCCCCTGTGTCCAAATTTCAGTTTATAAGTCCTGGCTCCAAGTGCTAATGCAAGGATCTGGTGGCCAAGACAGATTCCGAAAATGGGCACTTTACCAAGAAGACTTTTAACTGTGTCAACGGCATAGGTTACAGGGTCAGGATCACCTGGGCCGTTGCTCAAGAACACACCATCGGGCTTTTGAGCTAAAACCTCTTTGGCTGTCGTTTTAGCCGGTACAACGGTTACATCACAGCCATGCGAGCAAAGCAGTCTGAGAATGTTTTGTTTTATGCCAAAATCGAAAGCTATGATCTTATATTTTTTTTCTAGTGTTTGTTGGGATGTGTTTAATATATCAATTACAGGTTTATTCCAAAAGTATGGTTTCTCAACGGTAACATCTTTGACAATGTCCCTGCCAACAAGGCCGGGATAACTTTCGAGTTTCTTTTTGAGCTTATCTATATTTAAGTCCGTTGATGAGATAATGCCTTTCATCGCACCTTGCGTTCTGATATGTTTTACAAGCTTTCTTGTGTCGATACCTTCAAGTCCAATTACGTTATTGGCTTCTAAGTAATCACTCAGAGGATTTTTATTTCGCCAGTTGCTTGGGTACGGACAGTTTTCTTTGACGATAAAGCCGCTTGCGAATATTTTTTGAGATTCCCAGTCAGAGTTATTAGTGCCATAATTGCCGATCAATGGATATGTCATTGTTATTATCTGTTCGTTATATGATGGGTCAGTCAGTATTTCCTGGTATCCGGTCATGCTTGTGTTAAACACAACTTCGCCGCACTTCCGGCCCATAGCGCCAAAAGAAGTGCCCTCAAAAATAGTACCGTCCTGGAGTAATAAAATGGCTTTCAATTTCGTTCCTAACTGTTGTAATGTTGAATAGGCTTTACAGTTAATTTTTTTTCTTTCATCGCGGATATGGCTCTCACCACCGCCGCGGCACCTCTTATCGTTGTTACATAGGGAATTTGTTTATCAAGTGCAGTTCTTCTTATCGGGAAGGAATCCTTAATCGATTGAGCACCTATCGTTGTGTTTATTATAAGACTGATTTTCCCATTTATTATCCAGTCAACTATATTAGGCCTGCCCTCGGTCATTTTGAGTACAAACTCAGAAGGCAGGTTGTTATTGATAAACTCAATGCACGTGCCTTTTGTTGCGACAATTTTAAAACCCATTTGCTGCAATTGGGCCGCCAGGCCAACCGCTTTTTTCTTGTCGGTATCTTTAACGCTGAAAAGTACGTTACCTTTTGTCGGCAGGCTGTTGCCGGCAGCTATCTGGGACTTTGCGAAAGCAATGCCGAAATCATCCGATAACCCCATAACCTCTCCGGTAGATAGCATCTCCGGGCCGAGCAGTGTATCTATGCCGGGGAATTTCAAGAATGGGAATACTGCTTCTTTGACGGCGAAATGGTCACGATACACTTCTTTGGTAAAGCCCAGTTCGTCGAGTGTCATGCCGGTAATTATTTTAGCCGCAAGTTTGGCAAGAGGAACGCCAATCGATTTGCTAAGAAACGGAATGGTTCGTGATGCGCGGGGGTTAACCTCAAGTATGTAAATTTCATTGTCCTTAACGGCAAACTGGATATTCATCAGGCCCTTAACTTTTAATTCGAGGGCCAATAGTTTTGTCTGTTTTTTAATTTCGCTCAACAGTTTTTTGCTTATCGAAATCGGCGGCAGCGAACAGGCACTGTCGCCGGAATGAACACCAGCTTCTTCGATATGTTCCATGATCCCGGCAACGACTACTCGTTTGCCATCACTTATGGCATCAACGTCCAGCTCTGTCGCATCGTCAAGAAATTTATCTATCAAAATCGGGTGCTGACCTGAAGCTTCGATTGCATTTTCAACGCAGGTTCTAAGCGATTTTTCATCGTGAACGATTACCATCGCTCTACCGCCCAATACAAAAGAAGGCCTGATGAGTAAGGGGAACCCAAGTTTTTTCGCGATTTTCAAGGTTTCTTCATACGTTGTAGCAGTTCCACTGCAAGGCTGGCGCAGTTTTAGTTTTTCGACCAGCTTATTGAAACGCTTGCGGTCCTCAGCCCGGGCAATACTATCCGGTGAAGTGCCGATTATCTTGACGCCGGCTTTTTCCAAAGGCACGGCTAATTTTAACGGCGTCTGCCCGCCGAATTGAACAATAACACCATCGGGCTTTTCTTTTTCAACGATGTTCATTACATCTTCAAATGTCAACGGCTCAAAATAGAGTCTGTCTGAAGTATCGTAGTCGGTGCTGACGGTTTCAGGGTTGCAGTTTACCATTATTGATTCGACGCCTATTTCCTTGAGTGCAAATGCGGCGTGGACACAGCAATAATCAAATTCGATTCCCTGACCTATACGATTGGGGCCTCCACCGAGGATAATGACTTTCTTTCTATTGGTTGGATTAGCCTCGCATTCGCTTTCAAACGTTGAGTAAAGATAGGGTGTGTGAGCTTCAAATTCGGCTCCGCAGGTGTCAACAGTTTTATATACAGCGTTAACTTCCATCTGTTGCCGATGTTTCCTGAATAGTTCTTCCGGCATATTAAACACATTTGCCAGATATTTATCACTGAACCCATACTCTTTGGCCTTACGCATTAAATCCGGCTCGAATTTATCAAAATCAGTTGACTTGATTTTGTTCTCCAGCCTGACAATATCATTGATATTATTGAGAAACCAGGGATCGATTTTTGTCAGTCGGTAAATTTCATCGGTCTGAAGTTTTCTTCTAAATGCCTCAGCAACATACCATATTTTATCCCAGCAGTTTGTTTGCAGTTTCTTTTTTAACTGAGTCAAAGTAAGTCCGTTATTGGTATGCTTTTTGTCGAGTGAGTAGCGGTCTATTTCCAAAGACCTTATAGCTTTTTGCAGCGATTCTTTGAACGTTCTGCCGATAGCCATCGCTTCTCCGACCGATTTCATCTGCACCGTCAACTCCGGATTAGTCTGTGGGAATTTCTCGAAAGTAAAACGCGGCCACTTGGTAACACAATAATCGATTGTCGGCTCAAAGCAAGCCGGTGTTTTTTTCGTAATATCGTTAGGAATCTCATCGAGCGTATAACCAACCGCAAGTAAAGCGGCGATTTTGGCGATAGGGAAGCCGGTGGCTTTTGATGCAAGTGCAGAGCTTCGTGAAACACGTGGGTTCATCTCAATTACATAGAGCCTGCCATTTTCGGGATTAACCGCAAATTGTATGTTCGAGCCGCCGGTTTCAACCCCGATCGCACGTATAATTTTCAATGCGGCGTCTCGCATTATTTGATATTCTTTGTCGGTCAGCGTCTGGGCGGGAGCCACCGTAATGCTGTCACCGGTATGAATACCCATAGGGTCAAGGTTTTCAATTGAGCAGATAATGACGACGTTATCTTTTCTGTCTCTCATTACCTCGAGTTCATATTCTTTCCAGCCAATGACGGATTCTTCGACAAGAACCTGGGATTTTGGACTTAGATGCAGCCCCCAGTGAATATACTCGGTGTATTCATCCATATTGTAAGCAACATTGCCGCCCATACCCCCTAATGTATATGAAGGACGAATAATAACGGGGAATCCTATGTCTTTGATAATTTTTTGCGCCTCCTGCCAAGAATGGACATAACCGCTCTTCGGGACCTCAAGGCCGATATCTTCCATAATCTTCTTGAAGCGGTCGCGTTCTTCAGCTCTTTTGATCGACTTTAAATTAGCCCCCAGCAGCCGGACTTTGTACTTTTTCAATACCCCCCTCTCCGCCAATGCCACAGCGGTATTGAGTCCTGTCTGGCCACCCAGCGTAGGCAGGAGGCTGTCGGGTTTTTCTTTAGCGATTATTTTCTCGACGATTTCCGGTGTGATCGGCTCAATGTATGTCCTGTCGGCCATTTCCGGGTCGGTCATTATTGTGGCAGGATTGCTGTTAACAAGTATAACTTTAAAGCCCTCCTGCTTCAGTACTTTACAGGCCTGGGTGCCGGAATAATCAAATTCACAACCCTGGCCTATGACAATGGGGCCAGAACCTATAATTAATATCTTTTTAATGTCCTTGCGTTTCGGCATCGCCCGTTCTTACAGTTCTCTAAATTATGTTCTGGGTATTTTTTTATTTATTCTGAAGTTGTCAAAGGTGTAAAGGTTTGTTATTGGCATTCGCCTGTCTTTGCCAAATGCTTTCGGAGTGATTTTAATCCCTGGTGGCGATTGTCTTCTTTTGTATTCATTACGGTCTATCATACCAATAACCCGATCAACTGTTTTCTTTGGCAAACCATCTTTGACAAGTTCATACGCCGATTTATCCTGCTCGACATAACCGGCAATTATCCTGTCCAGGACATCATACGAGCCAAGAGAATCTGTATCCTTTTGATTTTCTCTTAGCTCGGCACTTGGCGGACGGTTTATCACAGTAATAGGAATAGCTTCTCGGCGATGAATTTTGTTTATATATTCAGCTAACTTGTACACCATTGTTTTGGGGACATCCTTAAGTACTGCAAAACCACCGGCTGTGTCACCATAGAGAGTGGCGTATCCAACAGCCGTTTCGCTTTTGTTGCTTGTGGTTAAGACGAGCCAGCCATAACTATTACTCAAAGACATAAGTACGCATCCGCGAATCCTGGCCTGGAGATTTTCGTAAGCTATTGTCTCGGTGGACCATTTATCAAATTTACCGAACAAGCTATTGAACTTATCAAGCACCGTTTCAATGGGAATACTATAGAACTCGATATCCAGATTATCCGCCAGCAGTTGGGCATCCTTAATAGTATCCTGGCTGTTGAATTTCGACGGCATAGTTACCCCTATGATTTTTTTGGCACCCAAAGCATCCACGGCGATAGCGGCGGTCAGTGATGAATCTATTCCGCCGCTTAATCCTATTATGGCCTTGGAAAAACCGTTTTTTTGTACATAGTCTCTGGTTCCCACAACAAGTGCCTGATAGATTTCAGTAACAGGCTCTGTCGGCAAGTGGAGAGCGGAGCTGTTACAATCGGGTACGTGGAGAAACTTATTTCCCGTGTTCCGGTCTATCGATAAATCTGCCAGAAGGATATCTTCTGCAAATGCTTTTGCCTGGCAGATAACCTGGCCCGATGAGTTTACAAACATGCTTCTGCCGTCAAAAACCAGTTCATCCTGACCGCCAACCATGTTGCAATAAGCAACGGTACAGTTGAAATGTTTTGCACATTCACAGAGAATTTCCTGTCTTTGCTGGAATTTACTTACATGAAAAGGAGATGCAGAAATATTTATGATTATGTCTATTCCTGGTGTCCTGGCATAAAAACTATCCAGCCAATTGAGTCGCCAGATATCTTCGCAAATTGTAAAAGCTGCTGCTGCGTCATCGATTACAATTCTCACCGCTTCGGTCCCGGGCTGAAAATAGCGTTGTTCATCAAAAACACCGTAGTTAGGCAGGATGCTTTTGCGGTAAATTTTTGTAATCCTGCCGTTTTGCAACACAGCAAGCGAGTTAAAAGATCCTTTTTCATTTGCCTCTGCGAAACCAACAATGATGGTAATTTCAGAACATCTCTTTGCCAGATGTTTTACCGCAAGGTGGTTATCCTCTAAAAAATATTTTTTGAGCAACAGGTCTTCCGGAGGATAACCGCATATAGCCATTTCCGGGAACACAACAATATCAGCACCTAAATCGTATGCTTTGGTGCTTAATCTTCGCATTTTTTTGGTGTTTCCCCTGATATCACCAACCGAAGCGTTAAATTGTGCCAGCGCTATTCTCATAACCAGTTATTACCAACTTTAACTTTTAGGGAACCTCTAAAAATTCATTTTTACTACGAACGGCTGCAATTTCCGTCAGCA
>CAZICK010000049.1:0-28330 GCA_964537505.1 uncultured Pirellulales bacterium | reverse complement strand
TCCGCACTCTTCTAACCTCCCCCCCAAGTGGTCCGCCCCCTTTCTTCTGTCTTCTGAAATCTCAAATCTGAAATCTGAAATCTAACTTTCCCATCCCCCCTATCCCTCCATTCACTTTTCATCAAAACTCATCAAAACATACTACAAACATAGTACAAAGTAGGTACAAACATAGTACAAACAGGGTACAAACCACATCACTTTTCATCAGAATTCATCCAAATTTCGCCGAATTTCACACTTTTTTCTTACCTATCTTGCCTAATCGTTACAATCGTTACACAAAAATAAGCACTTACATCAATTCCAACAACGTAAAATAAGCACTTACATCAATTCCCCACAACGAAAAATAAGGAGTTACATCAATCCCCCGCCACCAAAAACAAGCACTGTAGTTGTCATGCCCGACTTGATCGGGCATCCAGTACAACAATTTCCCGCTAACAAAAATAAGCACTTACATCAATTCCCCATAACCAAAAACAAGGAGTTACGTTCAATTCGAATTAAATTGAATAATTGAGAAAAGTCGCCGTGTTCAATTGCCGATGTCAGCCCAGGTGCCCATTGGTATCGATAAAAGAACGTTCGTTACCGTGGTCAACTGGTGACTGATGGTGTTGTGTTAACTCTATGAAAGAACTCAAGTTATGGCGACAACAAATACCGATTATGATAGCGTGACTTGTTCCATTGCCGAGATGAGCAGAGATCAGATCAAACGCGAAATCCTGCACTTCAAAAAAGGCAGCTTCAAACTGGATTTTTCGGAAGACTATCTCGACGGACTGACATTGGAACGATTGCGGCATATCCTCCTGGCTGCCAGGCTGCAACGCGGTTCCAGCAATTAGTGGTTTTTCACTTACCGTAAGGCACGTCGTCTTGGCCATTTTCCGCGCCCGATAATTCATTTCCAGAAAATGCGATTTTCATATCGTCTTTGCCCTGGGGAAGTTACGGGTATTTGTCCCCAATTTACAAAAAAACAGCGACAGCGGTTTGCCTTTTATGATTTTGTATTTTAGGCTTAATTAGATGATGAGATTAAGATGAGATTAATTGGTTGTTCAGCCCGAGGCTGGCAGGGATGTACGCCCAGGATCGCGTGGTTTTAGGAAAAACGGATTTTGCCGTTGAAAAGAGCGATTTTGGCACCGAAACTTTGAGTTTGAGGTTTCTTCCCGGGCCTAAATATAATCGGACTTCCATATCTCATTGGCGTGACAGTAGCGCCCAAAAGCCCTTTCCGTGGAGATAAGGGTTTATGAAAGTTAATGCTGTGGTTTCACAGCACAACAATATAAACCGGTCCTGCCCGGGCCGAGGTCGTGGAGCGGCCAAGGACGCAGGCAGGGACTGGGTAATAAAATTGAATTTTGTCGTGGCTGGTAGGTTCTGGCGAAGGACATCGCGTGTTATAAGGTGGCTTTGCCAGAACCGGCGTAAACAATCGCTACAGCGGCATCTGTCAAGGTGCTGGAAGTAGCGTTTCGATAAAAGCTCTAACAAAATATGGTTAACCGGCTCCGAAATGAGAACAGCGATGTTTTCCGCTGAGGGAGAAGATTACGGGAGAGAGAGTGGCACAGTGTCTTGTTCTGAAACATTGTGTCATCCCGCAAAGGGAAAGATTCGGATGCCGATTGTAGGGGAGGGTATGGGTCTGCCGTGTTCCTCTGGAACTATGGAGACCCTTTTTTTTGCATAGCTCAAATACCGCCGAATATCGGGGTATTTCATTTCGCAAACCGGCGATACAGCCATTTTTTGGGGGGTTTCCATGATTTGATCTGCGGTGACGGATTGTCCCATTGTCCACACTGGGTCACTTTCTGCTTGCCGGTCCTTACCACCAGTGGTTACAATACCATTTCCGTTAACTGCCTGAGAGTGCGAAAGTTAACTGAGACATGATCGCTGAGTGTCAAAGCGTACCGGTCAATGTGATGGTGGATTGATCGAAGATGATTTGTATCTTACTGGATGTAATTTACGCGGTAGGCCTGGTGTTATTGATGCCGTGGGTGCTCTATCGAATGGTGGCGCAAAAGCGTTATCGCTGCGGCTGGAAAGAGCGTTTTGGTTTTGTGCCGAGGCGTCATACTAATCAGCAGTGCATTTGGATTCACGCGGTGAGTATGGGTGAGATTAACGCGGCGGCAACGCTGATAAACCAATTGCAGCAGGTGTTGAGCCAGTTCGAAATTATTATCAGCAGCACCACCGATACCGGGATAAGCCGCGCTAAGAAGCTTTACGGTGGATCGCATAGGGTATTTTTCTTTCCGCTGGACTTTTCCTGGGCGGTAAAACGGGCGATAGGACGCCTGCAACCGCAATTGTGCATTATGATGGAACTGGAAGTGTGGCCCAACTTCACGCTGATCGCTACGAAGCGGTCGATTCCGGTGATAGTGGCCAACGGCCGGATCAGCAGTGGCAAGGGGTTTCCTCGTTATCGCCGGGTTGCAAGTGTGATTCGGCCGATCTTCCGACGTTTGGCACTGGCGCTGGTTCAGGACCAGGATTATGCCGAGCGGTTTTCATTTTTAGGGGTGCCGCCGGAACGATTGCAGGTGGTGGGTTCTCTCAAATATGATACCGCTGAGGTTGGAGAGAAGGTGGCTGGGGCGGATAAGTTGGCCGGGCAGCTTTGTTTGGGCCAGGATGTGCCGGTGTGGGTGGCCGGCAGTACCGGTCCTGGTGAGGAGCAAATCGTGCTGGAATGCTTCGAGCAGCTCAGTGAGAAAAAGAAGTTGGCTTCGATGCGATTAGTAATCGTACCGCGTAAGCCGGAGCGGTTCAACGAAGTGGCACGGATGATCGAGGCACACGGTCATCGGGTTTTGCGTTACAGCCGTGTTAAAGCGGGCCAGTACCAGCCTGTAGAAGCGGACGCCGGGGCAGTTATATTGGGCGATACCATGGGGGATTTGCGGAAGTTCTACAGTTTGGCACGGGTTGTGTTTGTCGGCCGGTCACTGGTTCCGATGGGCGGCTCTGACATGATCGAGGCAGCCGGGCTGGGCAAGGCGGTGATAGTAGGGCCTTATACAGAGAACTTTATGGAATCGGTAAAGCTGCTGGTGGCCGGTAATGGTATTGAGGTTGTAGCTGACGGCGGACAGCTTACGGAGGCGGCAGGCAAGTTGCTGTCTGGCAGGAAAACGGCCCAAGAGATGGGCCAGCGGGCGCGGCAGGTGATTATCGAAAACAAAGGCGCTACCCAGCGGAGCGTCGAAGCGATTGTAAAGCTGCTGGGCCACCAGATGCCGCCGATGACAAAAGGTATCGCGACGAAAGCTGTCATTTCCGAGTAGATTTCAGGTCCGATAAGACATTATTGCTGAGTAATTCAAGCTAAGCAACTGACCCACACAAAACCTTTTGTACAAATAAGTGTAAATGTGTCGCAATGTAAAATATCCCAGATTTTCATCTGTGTTTTCGCAGGAATGACGGTCTTTCTGCAGAATAGTATTTTCGATATTTCATTGTCGGTAAAGGGTTTATACGTATTTTCCATAAAATCGGTTAGTTTGGGCAAGAAAATAGTTGCAGAGGTTCCGGTCGGCCGTTACAATGTTCGTTTGCCTCGCCGCATGGGGCAGCACGTATGTGCATGCGGTGGGCTGGAAGCACGCGGCGTGTCCAGTCTAAGCCTCCGGCGAGGTCCAGCACGGGCTGTTAATGCCCGACCGCGGCTTGATCTGGACCAGGAAAGAATGAAAAATGGAATGAGCGTTTCGCTTTGTTTTGTTACCCGGTGGTGTAATTGGTAACACACGAGTTTTTGGTACTTGCATTCCAGGTTCAAGTCCTGGCCGGGTAGTTTTGACCTGGTGTTGGTATAAGGCTGGTGTTGATACAAAGGTTGCCAAGATATGAGCAGTCGATATGGTTTGAGGGTTTTTAGTGGTACAGCCCATCCGGCGTTGACGGAGAAGATTTGTGGGTGCCTGAATATACCCGTGGGTCGAGCTTCAGTGGACCGGTTTCCCGACGGCGAGACGCTTGTGCGAATAGAAGATGATGTTCGCGGTCGAGACTGTTTTCTGGTTCAGCCGACGAGCCATCCGGTCAATCATACCCTTATGGAGTTGTTGATTTTCATCGATTGTCTGGCTCGCGCCTCGGCCCGTCGAATCACGGCGGTACTGCCATATTTTGGTTACGCCCGCCAGGACCGCAAAAGTGAAGGGCGTACGCCAATTACCGCCAAGCTGGTAGCGAACCTGATAGTAACAGCTAAAGTTAATCGGGTTCTGGCAGTAGATCTTCATGCGGAGCAGGTTCAGGGATTTTTTGATATACCGGTCGATCATCTGACGGCTGAGCCGGTGTTTTTGAAATACTTTCACAAGTCGGATCTATCCAATATAGTAGTGGTCTCCCCCGATGTGGGCAATGTGAAGACGGCAAATGTATATGCTCAGGATCTTGGGGCCGATTTGGCGGTGATCGACAAGCGTCGTGTCAGCGGCGCCGATGCCGTAGCGACACGGATCATCGGTAATGTCCAGGGCAAGGATGTTTTAATGTTTGACGATATGATTACCACAGCGGGAACGATTTGTTCGGCGGCTCAGATGGTCAGGGAGAATGGCGCCAAGAGCATACGAGTGGCGGCGACGCACGGCGTATTTGCTCCGCCGGCGGTGGATCGCCTGAACAATAGTTCCATAGACGAAGTTGTGGTCGCTGATACCGTTCCTCTCAGCGAGGAAAGCAAAAAGATCAGGAACCTGAAGGTTTTGACGGTTGCCGAGCTGTTGGGCGAGGCGATACATCGAATTCATAATGATGAATCAGTAAGTGAAATCTTTAAAAAACAATAAGAGAGGTTGAAATGACAGAAACATTGGTTCTCAAAGCCCAGAAACGTGAACATATCGGCACAGGAGCGGCGCGTAAACAGCGTGCTCAAGGTCTGGTACCGGCGGTAATTTACGGCCACAAGCAGGAGCCGGTGGCGGCACTGCTGAGTTATCGCGATTTAGCCCTGGAAATTCGGCATCACCATCGTCTGCTGGAAGTGGAACTCGACGGCAAAGCAGAAAGATTCCTGCTCAAAGACGTTCAGTACGACCATCTTGGCGATACGATTATCCATGTGGACTTAACGCGAGTCGATATGGATGAGCGAGTAAATGTGACCGTGGAAGTGATATTGAAAGGTACACCGGTCGGACTAACCGAAGGTGGAACTTTGGATCATGTGCTGACGGAAGTGGAATTGGAATGCCTGGTTACCGACATTCCCGAAAATATCAGAGTGGATATAAGACACTTGAAGTTGGGCGACTCATTGCTGGCCGGTGATTTGGAACTTCCAGGGAAAGCTAAGTTGCTGACCGAAGCCGAGTCGTTGATAGCGACGGTACGATTGCAGGTCGCCAAGCCCGAAGAAGAAGAGAAGGAGGAGGCAGTTGAGGAAGCGGAAGCTGGGGAGCCGGAAGTCATAACCCGGGAGAAATCGGAAGGAGAAGAACAAGAAAACGAACAGTAATGTTTGCCGTAATCCCGCTGGTATAATCGTTTTAATATTATTCGGCACAATACTTGGAGTGCGATTTCGCACTTTTTCTTGTGTATTGCTTATGTGCAAAGTCAGAACAGGGCCTTTGGAGCCAAAATTGATAATTTTATACGTTAGCAAAGCATTTATCGAAGTTGTATAAAAATCCATTTTCGCGTAACAGGCCCTGTTGAATGAAAATTGGGTTAAAAAAACTGCGAAAGTTAACCTGGAACAGGACTTCAATATCGCACCGGGCAGTAATATTAGTGCCGGGTTGTGCAGAAGAACAAGGATTAGACCGTTAGTAGTATGAAGTTAATTGTGGGATTGGGAAATCCCGGAGATCAATATCGTCACAGCCGGCATAATGTTGGTTTTGGTGTGGTGGATCTGCTTGGGCATCGCTGGTCGATCGAGTTGAAGCGGCGCAAGTTCCGTGGCCGCTATGGCAGCGGGACATACGGTTCTCAGCAGGTTATGCTGCTCAAACCGCAAACGTTTATGAACTGCAGCGGCGGGAGCGTAGCCGAAGCAGTAGTTTTTTACAAAGTTCCGCTGAGCGATTTACTGGTGATAGTCGATGATATGGCCCTGGAGCCGGGCCGAGTGCGTTTGAGGCTCGGAGGTTCAGCAGGTGGACATAATGGGCTCAAAGACATAATTGATCAATTGGGAACCGACCAGTTTGTTCGTTTGCGAGTCGGTATCGGCACCGCCGGCCCGGGCGATGCGACAGGTTATGTGCTGGGCACATTCCGCCCGGAAGAGCAGACGATAATGGAAACTGCGATAGAAAAAGCCACCGAGGCAGTGGAAGACTGGATTGCCTTTGGAATTGACGAGGCTATGAACCGACACAATCGGCGAGTTGAACAGAGTGATTAGAGTATTTGTACTGCATATATTGCAGTAAAGTTTTGCGAATAGGACATATTAAGAGGATTTTTGATTTTTAGGCACGATAATGTGCGGGAGGTGTTGCGTTGTCCAACAGTCTCAAACGTATCTATGAAGCAATGTTTCTGGTGGATTCGGCAGTGGCTGCTGCCGACTGGAATGAGGTTAAGGAGGCCATTAACAAGGTAATGGCCCGCGCCGAGGTGGAGGTAATCTCCTTGCGAAAGTGGGATGAGCGTCGTTTGGCCTATGAGATTGCCAACCATAAACGTGGGATGTATATTCTTTGTTACTTTAAAGCATCCCCGGAAGCAATCGTTGGGATTGAACGTGATGTACAGTTGAGCGAATTGCTGTTGCGGGCGCTGATTCTGCAGGCTGATCATATCACTGAAGAACAGATGCAGGCCCCCACCCCGGCCATGCAGAAAGAAGCGGACGAGACAGCAATCGAAACAGCCACCGAAACAGAAGTAGAGGCAGAGGTAGAGGTAGAAGCAGGAATGGAAGCTGAAGAGGATGCAGAAGCTTAAGCAGAAATCAAACCGGCTGAGCCGAAATTGGAAGCCGAATCGGTTCAATTGCAGAGTGAATGCGTTGAAGACGCAATAACCGACGGAATCGCCACGGAACAGGAAGATACCAAACAGTCGTAAACAATAATTTTCCTGTACGTTAGAGTTAAGTTGTGTGTTGACCATTTTTTGGTTACTGAAAGGAAACGGAACAATGTCTAGTTTTAACAAGGTGATTATGTTGGGTAATCTGACGCGTGACCCGCAACTTACATATCTGCCGAGCCAGACGCCGGTGGTGGAATTCGGACTTGCCTCTAACCGCAAATATAAGGGGTCCGATGGTAATATGAAAGAGGACGTCTGTTTTGTGGACTGTCGGATGTATGGTTCCCGGGCGGAGGTGATAAACAAATATTGCCAAAAGGGCAGTTCTCTCCTTGTCGAAGGCAGGTTGCAGTTTGATCGATGGGAGGCGCAGGACGGCAGCAAGCGTTCAAAACACCGCATTTTTGTTGAGGGCTTTGAGTTTGTGGGTTCGCGTAGCGCCGCAGATAATATATCCGCGGGCGACGATCATGAGGCGCCGGTTCAGGAAGACGCCCCATCGGCTTCTGCCGGCGGCGATGAGGTTCCGTTTTGATGCTGTTGATAATAAGCCGGGCGAGAGTGGCCCGGATAATAATGTAAATTGTAGAGTTTAATGTATAAATCTGGAACGTAGAGCGATAATCGCTGAACGCGTGTGTGGTTTTTGAGTTGGTAATTAACCGATTGGAGGTTGAAGTGGAGCTAACCAGAAGAAGACCTAATGACCGAAAAAAGAGCATTAAGGTACGAGAACATTCAGAATGCCGTTACTGCCGAGACAAGATAGAATACATCGACTATAAGGATATCGATGGTTTGCAGAAATTGCTGACCCAGCGTGGAAAGATATTTTCGCGTAAGCGCAGCGGCAACTGTGCCGGTTGTCAGCGTAAGGCACAACGAGCGGTCAAGCGTGCTCGCTTCATGGCGTTGCTGCCTTATACTACTTGATGGCCGGGTCGTGGGGCGTATATCCCGATCGCAGGTATTTGGGTGAGAAGGCTTATTCTGCATGGCCCCTTACGCCCGAATTCAAATATAAGAGGACTAGAATATTTTTCACAAAATCGTAGAGATGTTAACTCTATGTGGTTCCGGCGTTTGCCGGGCCAGGAGGTTATGAGATGAAATTGCTTTTGCATTGCGACATTCCCAGGCTGGGGTATTTTGGCGACATAGTAGAGGTTTCCGCCGGCTACGCCCGTAATTGTCTTTTGCCGCAAAGACTGGCGGTAGAACCGACCGAGGCCAACATAAAGAAGATCGAAGAAGAACGGACTCGAAAAACCGAAGCTCGCCGTCTGGAACGATCAAGACTGGTCAAGACGTCTGAAAAAGTCAACGGTGCCGAAATTACCATTAGTGCTCTGGCCAACGATATTGGACATCTGTTCGGCTCGGTTGGCAGTGAGGCCGTGTTAGCAGCCCTGCTCGAAAAAGGTTTTGAAATTCAGAGCAACCACATATTACTGCCCGAGCATATACGTATCCTGGGAACTCACGAAGTCAAATTGCGATTTGCTGACGATATTGTCGCCAGCATAAGCTTAAACATCGTTCGGCCGGAGGAGCAAGCCGGTGAATCCCAACCAGAACAAGACGAATCCGACACAACCGATGCAGACTCTGCCGAGCAGGACTGACAGTCCGCTACCGGAACAGTTGGCGCAGCGAATGCCGCCGCAGGATATGGCAGCGGAGATGTGTGTGCTGGGCTCGATGATTCTGGATAAGGAAGAGATCGGCGAGATCATACCGCTTTTGCACGCGGATAATTTCTATCGGCATGACCATCGCCTGATTTTTGACGCGTTGATCGGGCTGTATGAGAGTAACAGCTCTATTGATCTGGTGCTGTTGCGCGACGAGTTGGATCGGCGGGGACAACTTCAGCAGGTGGGAGGCGTGGACTATCTGGTTAGTCTGGTCGATAGCGTTCCGCACACCGCTAACGCGGTTTATTACGCCAAGATTGTCTCCGGCAAAGGGATGCTGCGCAACCTGATCACCGCCGCCGGTGAAATCAGCCGTAATGCTTATGAGGCCCACGGTGATATCGGGGAGATCCTGGAATCGGCGGAGCAGAAAATTTTCGAGGTAACCCAGCAGAAAATTTCCGGTCAGGGTGTTTCTATCAAGGATATTCTGGGACGGGTTTTTGAGGTCCTTGAACTGCGTGAAGGCAAAATGATAACCGGAGTATCCACCGGCTTTATGGAACTAGACGATATAACCTGTGGTCTGCAGCGAGGCGAGGTGATTATAGTGGCGGCACGTCCAAGTATGGGAAAGACCGCTTTGGGGCTTAACATTGCAGAGCACGTTGGCGCCAACAGCAGGAGTCCGGTGGCTGTGTTTTCACTGGAGATGTCCGCTCAGCAGTTGACGGAAAGAATGCTGGCCGGACGTGCTCATATCAATTCGAATAAACTGCGTCAGGGCTACCTTAATGAAGAAGAATATGAAGAGTTGCAGAATACCGCCAACGAATTATCTCAGGCGCCTATTTTTGTTGACGATAGCCCCTCTCTTACGCCCCTGGAGTTGCGAGCCAAGGCCCGGCGACTCAAACTCAAACATGACATTCAACTGGTAGTGGTTGATTATTTGCAGTTGATGCATGTACCAGGGATCGAATCGCGTGTACAGGAAGTGGGGACTATTTCGCGTCACCTTAAAGCCCTGGCCCGTGAGTTAAATGTGCCGGTGATAGCGATGTCGCAGCTTAACCGTTCGCCTGAAGGGCGTGAAGGTCATCGTCCGCGGATGAGCGATCTGCGAGAAAGCGGTAATATCGAACAGGATGCCGATGTGATTATCCTGCTGCACCGTGAATCTTATTACGCTCAAACGACCAACAGAAGTACCGAAGAAAGTTTTGATGAGCATTCAATGGGAGATGTCGCCGAGGATAACACCGCGGAGTTGATCATCGCCAAGCAGCGTAACGGTCCTACTGGAGTTGTCAAACTAACCTGGATTCCACAGTGGACGCGGTTTGAGAACTTGGCAAGATCACCTGAACCTTCGCATTCGTCCAGCTTTTGATATACTGCGATTATATATGTCGGAATAAAACTGCATGAAAAATCAGGCAAGCCTGGCAGGGCAAAACGAAAAGCAAATAAAGAAATCGATTGGCAGGCAGCAATTGTTGGCCAGGAGCGGCGTTGCGAGTCTTTATTTATGGTTAGGGGTATGGTTGTGTTATTTTGGCGTTGAGTTGCATGCGGCCGATGCGGCGGCAGCAGAGGAGACCGCCGGGAAAATTATTCGTCGTGTCGATGTCGAGGGAAACAAAGCCGTTGCGAGTGGTTTGATTCTGGCCGGCGTACACAGCCGGGCCGGGGCGGTATTCAACGAAGAGCTTGTCAGTGAAGATGCGCGACGGATACAAATCATGCCGGAGGTTTATCATGTCGAATGGCGGGTGGTCGCTGTCGGCGATCAGGTGGATGTGATTTTTACGGTGAAGGAGTCGCCGCAAATTCAAAAAATATCGATTCTCGGTAACAAGCACCTCAAGAGCAATAAACTTTTGAAAGAGCTAAGTTTCAAAGAAGGTGATTTTCTGGACCAGTACCAGGTTATACAGGGCGGCGAGGCTCTGGTCGAGGCTTATCGTAATAAAGGTTATTACTTTGCCACAATCCGGCTGAAAGAGGATATGCTCAAGCAGCAGGGGCAGGTTGTTTATGAAGTCGTCGAAGGCCCAAAAGTCAGGATTAAAAAGGTGAGCTTTGAAGGCAACAAAGCCTTAAAGAAAAGAAAGGTTAAAGGTAAGACCAAGACGCGGGCGTATCTCCCCGTTTTCCAAAAAGGCCGACTCGACGACGAAAAATTGGAACAAGACTGCCTGGCCCTGGCTGGTTTCTATCATGAAGAGGGTTTTTTGGATGCGCAGGTCGGCTATAGCTGTGATTTCAGTGAGGATAAGACGCGGGTGACCGTCAGGTTTTTGATCGAAGAAGGCGTGAAATATCGCGTTGCCTCGATTCGATTTGAAGGGAACCAGAAATTTTCACGTGAGGAGCTGCTCGATTCGATGAAACTTGAGCCGGGGCAGGTGCTTACGCAGAAGCGGAGAGTCTTTGCCCAGCGGGCTTTGGGCCGCATCTATGGAAAGGAAGGTTACATTTACACCCGTACTCCGCTCGAGTTGCAATATACCGATCAGGAAGGTGAAGTGGACGTGGTATTCAAGATCGAGGAAAATCAGCAGTATCTGCTGGACCGGTTGATCGTTAGTGGGAATTATCAGACCCGCGATAAAGTGATAAGGCGAGCGTTCGATTATTACGATTTTCTGCCGGGTGGGATTTACGATACCGACGCTGCCGAACGAGCCCAAAAACGATTGCATGGCGCCGGGCTGTTCGAGAACATAACCGTTACCCCTATAGGTGATGCCCCTGACAGGCGTGATGGCTTGGTGGAAGTGACCGAGACCCGTACCGGCCTGGTGAATTTTGGTGTCGGTGTTGATACCAACAGCGGCGTGGGGGGAATCTTTTCGATTGAACAGCGCAATTTTGACATTGCCAACTACCCACAGAGTCTGGGTGATCTTTTGCGTGGCGAAGCATTTGTCGGTGCTGGACAGCAATTGCGATTAGTTTTTATGCCCGGTACCCGTGTTACCACCGGCCATATTCAATTTCACGAACCATACCTGTTCGATCAACCTTACTACATGGATTTAAACCTGAGTATGTTTCGACGGTGGCGGGAATCGTATCTGGAGAACCGGCGCGGCGGATCGATAACCCTGGGGCATCGCTTCAAAAACCGTTGGTCTGTGGAGGCGAGTTTGCGGACGGAAGAAGTGACGGTAACCAGGCTCGATAAAGACAGCACCGGCACAGTTATCGCCCCACAGGATGTGCAGGATGTAGAAGGCAGCAACTTACTGAATACTCTGAGAGTGGGGATCGGGCGTGATACTACCGACATGATGTTTAGACCGACCGAAGGGTACAAGCTCAACGTAAGTTTGGAACAGGTGGGTTTGATGGGAGGCGATTTTTCTTATGCGGCTGCCAATGCCGGCGGCACCTTGTATCATACGGTGTATGAAGATATAGCCGAACGCAAGACCGTATGGGCCGGACAAATTAGCGGCAGTAAGATTATTGATGATGCGCCGGTATTCGAGAGGTACTATGCCGGCGGGATCGGTTCGCTGCGTGGATTCGATTATCGTGGCGTCAGCCCACGCGACGGAATAAGAGACTACCCAATCGGCAGTGAATACATTTTGCTGGCCGGTACAGAGATGGTTCATCCGTTGTTTGAGGAGACGATATATGGTAAGATATTCTGCGACAGCGGACTGGTCAGCGAAGGGCCGTACCGTGTTACGGTTGGTTTCGGGTTGGAACTGGTAATACCGCAATTGTTCCAGATGATACCGATGCACTTTGATTTTGGCTTTCCATTGCTTAGCGATGACAAGGACGAAGAGGAGTTGTTCAGTTTCAATTTTGGATCTAGTATGAGTTTTTAGCGTAAGCGCAGACAGTGAGGTAAACAATAATGAAAAATGTGAGAGTAATTGTTTTGGTATTGGCAGTAATTTCGGTGGCGTTATGGTGCTATTCCGGCAGTGAAGCGCAGCAGCCTGCGGCATCTGCGACAGTCAAAGTGGGGGTGGTTAATGTCCTCAAAGTGCTCTCTGAGTGCCAGGCAAAGCTGGACAAGGACAAACAAGACCAGCAGAAACAGGAGCAGTTATTAAGTGAACTGAAGAAGCTCAAGGCCGAGGCCGACGAGATTCAACAGGAGTTGCAAAACGTGCTCAAACCCAACAGCCAGGCGTTCAAGGATCGGAGGGAGCAGTGGTTTAACAAGCAGGCCCAGATCCAGGGCTTTACCGACTTCCATAAGGAAAACTATGCCGCCGAGTCGCAGGCCTGGCTCGAGACTCTTTATGAGACGGTGATAGAGGAAGTGACCGAGGTAGCTCGGCAGGAGGGAATCTCCCTGATGCTCAACAAAGACGAATTACCTGTCAAAGGCGTCAATGCCGATTTTGTATTTGCTCGTAAGGTGCTCTACAATGTGCCGAGCATGGATATGACGGCAGTAGTGTTGGCCAATATAGATCTCGCTTACGAAAAAGAGAAAGCCACACAACAAAAATAGCTAACCTGTTTGGTAGTCGTGACGCCGGCGTTAATCGTAACCGGAAAAATTGGAAGCAGGTTCGACGGGTTGCTGTCCCGGCGTATCGGGATCGGCGGACGTAAATGGTGATCAAATGAAACTGTCGGAATTGGCAAAGCGTCTCAAGGCAAGGCTTCAGGGCGATGGCGAGGTTTCGGTTCAGCGAATAGCGTCGTTGCGTGAGGCCGGGCCAAACGATATCTCCTTTTTGAGCAATGTGCGCTATGCCAGGCAGGTCTGTCAAACTAAAGCTGCCGCTGTAGTTGTGCCGGAAGATTTTGATGAGCCTGCAAACACGGCGATCCTGTTCGTTGCCGACGTTAACGAGGCGCTGGAGCAGTTGTTGTCCGTTTTTGCTCCGCCACCAGACAAGCCTGAAGTCGGCGTTCACCCTTTGGCATGTGTGGACCCGTCGGTTAAACTTGCTAAAGACGTAGCCGTGGGAGCCAGTGCGGTAATTGGTCCCGGCGTCTCCCTGGGCGAAGGCAGTGTTATTTCTGCCGGATGCGTCATCGGGCGCAGCGTGCGGATCGGCAAAAACTGCCATCTGTGGCCGAATGTAGTGATTAACCAGAACTGCATTTTGGGCAATAATGTGACCATTCACGCCAACAGCACTATCGGTATGGATGGGTTCGGATATCGGATGGTCGCCGGCCGGCATCGAAAAATACCGCATATCGGCATAGTGGTGATCGAAGACGATGTGGAGATCGGCGCTAATAGCTGCGTAGATCGAGCCAAGTTCGGCCGAACCGTGGTCGGCCAAGGAACAAAGATTGACAACCTGGTGCAGATTGCGCATAATGTGCGGATTGGTCAGAACTGTATTTTGGTCTCGCAGGTGGGAATGGCTGGCAGCAGCGAGTTAGGTAACTATGTGATTTTGGGAGGACAGGCCGGTGTCGGTGACCATGTAAAAGTTGGCGATGGCGTTATGGCAGGGGCCAGGACCGGTCTTGTCCGTGATGTTGAACCTGGCGCCAAGGTCATGGGCTTTCCGGCACAATCGTTTCGGGATTTTTATCGTGGAATTTCGCTGGTTCGTAAACTGCCCGAAATAGTCCGGGAAATCAAGCAGTTGCGAAAGCAGATAGGCAATGACGCAGCAGAAACAAAAGACCATAGCTAAGCCGGTGGCCGTTAAAGGCCGCGGCTTGTTTTCCGGCAATGAGGTTGTCCTTACGCTCAGCCCGGCCGAGGTGGATACCGGCGTGGTGTTCGTACGTATCGATCATCCCGAGCGGCCTCGAATCCCTGCTCGCCTCTCGCATTTGGCTCCGCAGCCGCGTCGCACGACCTTGTGTAACGGTACGGTTACGGTAGAGACCACCGAGCACTGTTTGGCTGCTATCCATGCAATGGAAATCGACAATATCGAGATCGAACTCGACGGAGCGGAACTGCCCAATGTCGATGGTAGTTGTGACCTTTATACTCAGGCGATAATCAAAGTCGGTTGCCTGGAGCAGAGCAAAGCACGCGATCCGCTGGTCATCACCGAACCGGTAATCGCCAAGGAAGGCGATGCCAGGATTTATGCTTTGCCTGACCGCGACGATCAACTCAGCATTATTTACGATCTCGACTATGACGATACGGTTATAGGTCGGCAGTTGTATCGTTTTCAGGTTTCGCCCGATGACTTTGTCCAAAACATATCGTCGGCGCGAACTTTCATACCTGAAGCCGAAGCACGAGAATTTCAAACGCGTGGCATAGGTAAGCATCTCAGCGCCAAGGATGTCCTGGTGCTGGGGCCGGACGGACCTGTCGATAATGCATTTCGTTTTGAAGATGAATGTGTTCGTCATAAAATAGCGGATTTACTGGGTGACCTGATGCTGGTGGGCCGGGCGGTTCGCGGACGCCTGGTAGCGTATCACAGTGGACACAGTTGCAATCATTTGATGGCAAAAAAACTGCTTGAGTTGGCGCGGAAGCAGCAGCACAAAGGGGTGGGTTTGGATTCCGTATTGGATATTCGCAGGATACAGAAGATTCTGCCGCATCGTTATCCGTTTCTGCTGGTGGATCGGGTCATTGAGCTTGACGGTGAGCGCCGGGCGGTCGGCATCAAGAACGTAACGATTAACGAGAATTTTTTTCAGGGACATTTTCCCGGTACCCCCATTATGCCGGGCGTATTGATCGTCGAGGCAATGGCACAAATGTCTGGACTGTTATTCTCACAGCGGCTGGAACACACCGGTCAGCTCGCGGTGCTGCTGAGTATGGACAAGGTCAAAATGCGCCGAGCCGTCATGCCGGGCGATCAGTTGAGACTGGAAGTGGAAGCGGTACGTGTCAAGAGTCGTACCGGTGATTGTCGTTGTCGGGCCTTGGTGGGCGATGAAGTGGCCGCCGAGGCGCAAATACGGTTTATGCTGGTCGATGCCGACCCGGCGTAAGAAAGTTAAAAAGTAGTAGTTGAAAGTGATGTAATGACGGATGTTGCTCATACAGCAGTGGTGGATAAAACGGCTCAATTGGGCAAAGACGTGGTGATCGGTCCCGGATGCGTTGTCGCGCCGGGGGTGGTTATAGGCGATGGTTGCACGTTGGCGGCCAACGTGATTATTGCAGAGGGCGTAACCATGGGGGCCAACAACCGCGTTTTTGCAAATTGTGTCCTGGGTGAAGAGCCGCAGATAATCGGTACGGTTGGGCCGAAAACCGAACTGATAATCGGTACGGGTAACGTTTTCCGGGAAAATGTTTCGATCAATCGTGGTTCGCCAAATGGCGGCGGAAAAACCATTATCGGCAACAACAACTATCTTATGATCGGCTCGCATCTGGGCCATGATTGCCACGTGGAAAACAATACCGTCATCGGTAACAATTGTCTGTTCAGCGGCCATTGCAAAGTTGAAAGCAATGCCTGGCTCAGCGGCATGTGTGGAATCCATCAGTTTGTCACCATTGGGCGACTTGCTTATACCGCCGGGTTAACAGCCATAAACGCCGATGTCCCACCGTTTGTGCGAGTTTCCGGCGCCTATCCTTTCAGGGTGCGAGGCTTAAATACCATCGGTCTGCAGCGGGCCGGCTTCAGTCCGGAAAGTATTGAGGCACTGGATGAGGCGTATCGGCGTTTGTATCGTCGCCGCCGAGGCCCCATAGCCCAGGCGATGGAGGAAATGTCAAGCCGGGATGGACTCGACGAAAACGTTAAATACATGCTGGAATTTCTGCAGCGCAGTTTTCAGCACCGTTTTGGACGCTATCAGGAGTTGTTCCGACATTAAACAGATATATTTCGGTTCGAGTAAATGTAGTTAAAGGCGGACGAATGTCAAAGATATCAAACTTAGCGGTTGTTGATCCGTCGGCGCAGATCGCGTCTGGGGTGACCATTGGTCCATTTTGCGTGATTGGCCCGGACGTGGTAATTAGCGATGGTTGCGAGTTAGCCAACAATGTTACTATAAATGGACGCACGCAGATCGGCCGGAACAACATTTTTTACCAGAATGCAGTGATCGGCGAAGCGCCGCAGGACTTGAAATACAATGGTGAACCAACCGAGACCATCATCGGCCATAGCAACGTCTTTCGTGAGAACTGCACTGTTCATCGCGGTACCGAAAACGGCGGCGGCAAAACGGTGATTGGCGACGATAATCTGTTCATGGCGGCGGTGCACGTTGCACATGACTGTATATTGGCAGACAAAATACTACTGGGCAATCAAACCTTGTTGGCCGGCCACATTACCATCGAGACCGGTGCTGCGATCTCGGCCCTGGTGGGAATACACCATTTTGTCACCATAGGTAAGTTCAGCTATATCGGCGGCATAACGCCGGTACGCCGTGACGTGCCGCCGTTTGTCAGATTTTCCGGTGATCCCAACAAGGTTCGCAGTGTCAATAGTGAAGGACTCAAGCGCAACGGCTTCACCGAAGAGGAAATTGACGAGATCAAACAGGCGTTTCGCCAGTTGTTCCGCCGGGGCGATAGCATAGCATCTAACGTTCAGGAGTTGTTGGCTCAGGACAATCTGGGCCGGCACGCGAGATATTTATGTGAGTTTATGCAGCGAAGTTGTCACAGTCGCCTCGGCCGTTATCGGGAAACGTTTCGCCAGGACAACCCTCAGGATCGTTTGCGTCGCCGACCCGCCGAAGTGCGGGACAAAAGTTAATTTTGAAAGAGGAGAATTCCAGTGAACAAACTAAGAACCGCGGTAATTGGCGCCGGCAAAATGGGTCGTCTGCACAGCCGTATTTACAGTCAGATGGACCAGGTCGAACTGGTGGCAATAGTCGATACGCAATTGGAAAAAGCTCAACAGCTTACCGTGGAGTACGGCGGCACGGCCTATCAGAACCATAGTGAAATACTCGATAAGGTCGATGCTGTGACGGTAGCGGTGCCCACCGAATTTCATGCAGATGTGACCCGGCCGTTCCTGGCCAGGCGTATCCCGGTAATGGTGGAAAAACCACTGGCAGAGAACCTGACCGAAGCCAAACGAATGCTGCAATTGGCACGTGATAACAATTGCATCCTGCAGGTGGGATATTCCGAACGATTCAATCCTGTGGTCCAGGCGATGCGCCGGTTGAATTTTACCCCACGGTTTATGGAAGCGCATCGCATCTCGCCCTATACATTCCGCTCGACCGACGTAGGCGTGGTATTGGATATGATGATCCACGATATCGACATTGTTGTTTCGCTCGCCCAAAGCAAGGTAAAGGACATAGCGGCGGTGGGCGTGAACGTACTGAGCCAGCATGAGGATATTGCCAATGTCCGGCTGCTCTTTGCCAACGGTTGCGTAGCCAATCTGACCGCTTCTCGTCTGGCATTGAAAACCGAGCGCAAGATTCGAGTCTTTAGTGACCAGGCCTATCTTTCGCTGGACTATCTCAGGAAAACCGGCACAATGATCAGCAAAACCGCCAATATCGATATGGTGCAGTTACTGCGTCAGCAGAGCCGGGACGGTCAGATTGATCTGCTCAACGCCGACTGGGCCAAAATGGTAAATGTGGAAACGCTCGATATAGATGACCGCGAGCCGCTACGCCTGGAACAGGAGGCTTTTGTCCAGGCGGTCGTTGACCAGACACGTCCGCAGGTATCCGCCGAGGACGCGGTTACGGCCATGGAATTAGCGGACCGGATCGTCAGCGAAATCAATCGGCACCAATGGGACGGCTACAGCAGCGCTATCACCGATACCGAACATGTACAGGAACAAAAAAAGACGAAAAAGTTGAAAGTTTAGTCTCTCACGAGTAAAATTGCGTGCAAAATGGTCGCAAAATATTTACCTTATTACAAATTCTCACACAACCTTAATTGGGTTCCAGGCTCCTGCCCTGCTGTTAGTATCTGGAAAACCAGCATATTGTATGGAAAGGATGATTAGTCGATGGCGCAATTGAACGTAAACATTGATCACGTAGCTACCATTCGTCAGGCGCGTATGGTGGACGAGCCGGACCCGGTATGGGCGGCGGTGGAGTGCCAACTCGCCGGCGCCAACGGTATAACCATGCATCTGCGTGAGGATCGCCGGCACATTCAGGACCGCGACGTACAACTGGTCCAACAAACAACCGGGGTAATATTGAATCTGGAAATGGCCATGGCTGAGCCGATGGTTCGTTTCGCCGTGAAGTTGAAGCCCGATCAGGTAACGCTGGTTCCGGAAAAACGTCAGGAACTCACTACCGAAGGCGGCCTGGACTGTGTCAAAAATAAACGTCGCTTGACGGCAGTGACAGAGCGGATGCGCCGCGCCGGCATCCCTGTTTCAGCGTTCATTGTTCCGCAGGTCGATCAGGTAACCGCCGCCAGTGATGCAGGTTGTGAAGCTGTCGAACTGCACACGGGTGCGTATGCCAATGCCCGCAGCCAGCGGCAGATCGCCCAATGCCTGCGCCAATTGGAAAAAGCACGCGACCTCGGCTGGGACAGCGGCTTGATAGTGCACGCCGGCCACGGCCTTAATTACCGCAATATCGGACCGGTGGCTCAAATCGAGGGATTGGCGGATTTCAATATCGGTCACAGCATTGTCGCCCGCTCGATTTTTGTCGGCATCCGCCAGGCCACACGCGAAATGATAGACTTGATAGACAAGTTCGGGCAGTGGTAAACACATGATTTTGGAATATTGAGTGGAGACAATAATATGTTTACTGGCAGTTTAGTTGCATTGGTTACACCGTTTGCTAACGGTGAAGTGGATTACGAAACCTTACGTGAGTTGGTCAACTTTCAAATCAAGAGCGGCACCGACGGCATAGTACCCACCGGTACCACCGGCGAATCGCCCACCCTTACACATGACGAACACAAGCAGGTCATCAAGGTAGTGGTCGAGGAAGTTGCCGGGAGGGTTCCCGTGATCGCAGGCACCGGCTCCAATAGTACTGCTGAAGCGATCAGCCTGACCGATTTTGCCAGGCAAGTCGGCGCCGACGGGTCGCTTCAGGTACTGCCTTACTATAACAAACCTACCCAGGAAGGCATGTATCAGCATTTTTCGACTATCGCACGGGAAATCGATTTGCCAATGATCTTGTACAACATTCCAGGCCGTTGTGGCGTCAACCTCGAACCGCGAACCATCGTCAAATTGGCCGAGATAGAAAACATTGTCGGCATCAAGGAGGCCAGCGGACAGTTGGACCAGGTCTCACAGATTGCCCTTAGTACATCGTTGACGATCCTTTCCGGCGACGATAGTCTGACCTTGCCGATCGCCTCGGTGGGTGGCAAAGGGGTCATCTCTGTCGTTGCAAACATTGTTCCCACCGACGTCAAGGCACTAACCGACGCCATTCTGGAAGGCGATTTCGCCACCGCTCGCCAATGGCACAACAAGCTTTTCGCCCTCGCCAGCGTCATGCTCGGCCTGGCCACCAACCCCATACCCATCAAGACTGCCATGGGTCTGCTCCACTTGTCTTCACCACAGATGCGCCTGCCGATGGTGGGTCTCAGCGACAGCAAACTTCAAATCCTGGAACAGGTACTAACCGAGTACGGCCTGATAAACTGATCAGGATGGATAAACAGATAGAATGCGTAAAGTCAAGTGGGTGAAGTCCCGTAGTTGGTTTTGATTGTGAGGTGAATCGATCAGGCCAGGTGTTTCTATCCGACCTAAGCTGATGTATTTTTTACCTGCAGGCTCTGGTGGTAGGCCTTGCCCAGCCGGGCGATCATTCGACTGGCCAAAAAATGCTTACGCAGATATTCCTGTGCCGTCCGACCAAGCGAGCGGGCATATTCATGATCCTTCAGGAGTTTTTCCAACGCATCCGTCATCGCCTGTTCATCATGGAACTTTACCGTCAAAGCGGTCTTGCCGTTGATCACCAGGTCGTTTTCCACCCCTTCGGCTGCCACCACGGCATTGCCCACACTCATTGCTTCCAACAGTTCAGGCCGCCACATCTTTTCCGGCCAGGGCTGAACAAAAATATCGGCCGATTGCAACACCATTTTATAAACGTCGCTATCTGACAACATGGTCTCCAGGGGTGGGACAAAGGTCACGTACTCGGCCAGCTTCAGTTGCTCGACGTGTTGACGCAGTTCGTGTTCGCCCGGTCCACAACCGGCAAGGGTCAGTCCAAACGTATAGCCACCCATACTAAGCCGCTTGGCCACGTTGATCAGTTCGGAAAAACCATGACCATAATCAAATCTGCCACAGCAGAATATCTGGGGACGCAACTGCTCATTCTCAAAACAGCAGGGCAGATCGACTACATGGGTTCCGATCGGCAGTACTTGTACGCGTGGAGCCAGGCGGGGATATTTTTGACGAACCTGCCGGGCCAGTCGGCTATTGCACGGCAGAATCTTGCCACAGCGGTCATCACTAAAATCAATGTCCCCGTTTTCCAGCGACAGCAGTGAAATAACATAAGGGATTTCCAGTAATTTACTTAAATCTTGCGCCAGAAGCACCTGGCGTTCGCTGAGCGCGTGCAGCAACGTAGGCTTGTAGGTAGAAAGTACATCGGCGATTCGAGCCGCCTGACGCCGAGGCCACAATGTTTCAAAAAAATCAAATGGGGGGGATTTTATTATTACTTCCCGGCTGATGTAATCGATGCGATCTGCGTTTTCGGGATAATGTTTCGCCTCGGAGATCAAACGTACGGGAGGGCTGGGAACATGCTTAAGCATTGCACTTGTCCCAAGGCACAGCAGATTCAGATCGCCGACCTCGTCTATCAGCCCTACCACCAATCGACGAAGCACCGGGCCGTAACTGCGCAGGGCATCATCGTCCGCCAGCAGCACCACTCGCAACGCCGCGGGATCAGCCGGACCTGCCCCGGCTCCATTTGACGACGAGCTAGATTCCAATACTTCTGAATCATTCAAAATCGTGTTTCCTGTTGCCCAATGCGAGAAAAAATGAAAAATCCTCTGCTTCTACCATTCTGTCGGCTCATGGATAACGGGCCACTAACTAATATCAGCGAATCACAATTTCATAAGGTGATACCAGCAACATTTGTTCCTGTCGCAATAAATTTAGCAAGTAAGCGGTCCGATACCATATTCTTTGCAGATCACCGCCTTTCAGCAGATCGAACGAACCTGCCGGTAACGTGCCTCCGTTTTTTAGCCCCTGGCCAAGTGACAACAACCTCGCCACGGGATCACTGCCGGCCTCCTGCCTCTGGGTCAGCAATTCCTCCACCAGTTCCATTATATTCTTGGGTCGGGGCAGAGTGCGGATATGGTATTTCTCAATATTGGCCTGTCCGGCCGCCATTTCTATGGCGTCGTGCAGGTCTCCAATTTTGTCAACCAGTCCGACACTTAGCGCCACCCGGCCGGTATAGACTTTCCCCTGGGCCAGCGATTCAATCGAATCTTTCAGACGATCACCTCGCGACTGGACTACGCAGTTCTTGAATGTTTCATAAACCTGGCACATCTCTTTTGCCAGATCGAATCTTTCTATCGGGGTAAACGGTTTTGTCAAGTTGAACCGTTGAGCGTGGCGGCCACGCTGGAAACTGTAGGTGGTGATCCCCAGCTTGTCGAAAAGATCGCCTAATACAAGCTTGCCGCCCCAGACGCCTATCGAGCCGGTAATAGTAGATGCATCCGCCACGATTGTATGCCCGCCGCAGGCCACATAGTAACCTCCTGAAGCAGCCATGTCGCCCATACTTACGATTACCGGTTTCACCTCTGCGGTCTGCCGAACCGCGTTGTAAATAATATCGCTGGCAACAGCGCTGCCGCCGGGCGAATTAATCCGCACCACTACTGCCTTAACATCGTCGTCCGTGCGGCTTTCGGCAAGTGCCGTTCGAATCGTTCGGGCTCCCACTACAGAACCGCCCCACCCATCACTGCTTTCACCCAACATAATGGGACCATCCACATAAACCACCGCAATGGCGTCACCAGGCTGTTCTTTGGGTTCTGTCAGCAGTTTTTGAAAAATATTCAGCATTGCGAAGGGGTTGTCCAGTTGCAGATCGACTTTTTGTGACTCGTCGTAATCAAATCGCAGAGAAATTTCGCTGTCATTTTGCTGGCCTAACTTCTCCAGGAATTCCTCACGGTACATGACCATATCGATCAGTCCCGCCTGCAGGGCCTGCTCGGCCGGAAAGGGTCCCTGATCGACAAGTTGAGCTGACTGCCGGACAGAAGGGATACCCGCTCTCGATTCCGCGATCGTTTCCAGCAGATGATCGTACAGACAATCAAACAGGCTGTTGATCTGCCGCAGTTGAGCCTCAGACGGTCCGCTACGGGTCAGCGTCTCGGGCGTCGATTTGTATTGACCTATATGGACAACATCTATCTGCATCCCAAATTTATCGAGCAGATTCTTGAAATACAATGTTTCGCCGGCCAGCCCGGTTAGCATCACCTGACCGGTCGGTGTCATGATGATCTGGTCGCAGGAGCATGCCAACAGATAATTTATTTGGTCAAGCACCTCGACATAGGCATAAGTCTTCTTGCCGGCATCGCGTAATCGTCCGATCGCTCGGCGGAGCTGATCCACATGAGCCCAGCTTAGCGACGGATTTTCAAAATTAAACAGCACCCCATCCACACTTTTATCGCTGGCGATTTCGGTGAGGGTATCGGTAATCTCGCAGATGCTCTTCGTCATTTCCCCGGATAGGCTCAACATATTTGCCCCAGGTTTATCGGTAAAGTATCCACCGACGCGAATAACCACAACGGACATAGATTTTTGACGTGGCTCGACTTGACCGGAAGGATTTTGAAATACCTGCTCTTTTTCCTCCGCCGTTTCCGCCCGGGCCTGTCCAATGAAACAGACCAGCAAAAGTCCGAATAACACGGCCACTTTGAGGGCCGACAAGTATAATTTAAGTGTATAGGAATTTGTATTCAACTTACGCTTTCTCAATAAGTTAGCATAACACCATTGGTTTAACACAACGAGGTCCAGCGGAAGCTGGTAATTTGTGCATATCCATCTGGTCAACTCCTGATAGCTGACACATTTTTCTGGTATTGGCGACTTTTTTTTCTGTAAAATCTCGCTTATTTCGTTATCCTAACTATCTTGGATGGTTTTGTCAATCTCGCGGAGAAAATTAAACTATCCCGCGATTACCCGAACGATAACATAACATCCTTAAAATCAGGTAGTTATGAAAAACCCACAAAGCTGCCGACAACGGTTGTAGCATCATAAAAAACATAATTGTTTTGTGTCCTGGGAAAATTTAATTCCCTCAGACTGACCGTTTTAAGTTGGCAAACACGCGTAACTACCTTATGAACATCTAGTTATGAAGTATATGCACAATAGCGACCTCGGCACCACTAGTGCCTCGTGCCTGTTGCCTTCAACTGGACTCTAATTCGTTAAAATAGGTCAGTTTGGAATTTTAGTGTTGCGACTATTGGCCCCGAATGATATAATGACGAACCTTTATTTGGTCGATAAGAGAGGTGGTAGTCCGTGGATAGCCTCCGCAATCTCGGCCGAATAATCATCATTGTTGGTATTGTCGGCATCAATACCGACCCGCGGTAGGCGCTGGTTGGCTATTGTTGAGTATCTTATTATAGTATAAGGAGTTAAGTATGTTAGTTGAAAACGTATCTGATGTTCCCACCTACGATGTGCCGGAAGCGATCAAAGGCAAAACGGACATCGATTTCGCCAAGTATCAGAAAATGTACAAGCGATCGATTGATGATCCGGAAGGGTTTTGGGCCGAGATGGCGGAGGAATTCGTCAGTTGGGACGCCAAGTGGAACAAAGTGTTGGAGTGGGACTTTGAGGAAGCAAATATCGAATGGTTTAAGGGCGGCAAGCTTAATGTCAGTTATAATTGCCTGGACCGCCATGTCGAAGCCGGCTATGGAAATCAAACCGCTTTGATCTGGGAAGGCAACGATCCACATGAGGATGCCAAAATTACCTATAAGCAGCTTCTCGAAGAAGTGTGCCAGTTTGCAAACGCCCTTAAGAAAATCGGTGTCAGGAAAGGCGACCGTGTTTGTCTCTATATGCAGATGATCACCCAGTTACCCGTGGCCATGTTGGCGTGCGCCAGGATCGGCGCGGTGCACAACGTGGTTTTTGGCGCATTCAGTCCTGAGTCCCTGGCCGAACGCATTAACGACTCGTCTTGTAAGGTGCTGATCACTCAGGACACCGCTCTGCGTGGCCCAAAAAACAATATCCCCATGAAAACCAATGCCGACGCCGCCATAGCGGGATGCCCCAGTATTAAGCATATTATCGTCGTAAGGCGAACCGGTGTGAATGTGCCAATGGTCAAAGGCCGTGATCTTTGGTGGCATGAGCTGGTCAAGAACGAATCGACCACATGCCCGCCAGAGCGGATGGATGCCGAGGATCCTCTGTTCATTCTATACACCTCCGGATCCACCGGTCATCCAAAAGGCGTTCTGCACACCACCGGCGGATACCTCGTTTACGCCGCCATTACTCACAAATACGTCTTCGATTATCAGGAAAACGATATCTACTGGTGCACCGCCGACATCGGCTGGGTAACCGGTCATAGCTATATCGTTTATGGGCCGCTTTGCAACCGCGCCATTTCGGTTATGTTTGAGGGTGTGCCAAATTATCCCGATTTCAGCCGTTTTTGGCAGATTGTCGATAAGCACCAAGTCAATATCTTCTATACCGCCCCCACCGCACTGCGGGCCTTGATGAAGGAAGGCAGCAGTTGGGTTGAAAAATGTGACCTTTCCACCCTCAAAGTACTCGGCACCGTTGGGGAAACCATCAAGAGTCCCGAATGGCACTGGTATTTCGAGGTCATAGGCAAAAAAAATTGCCCCATCGTCGATACCTGGTGGCAGACCGAAACCGGTGGCATCCTCATTACCCCTCTGCCGGGCGCCATCAAGACCAAGCCCGGTTCAGCCACGCTGCCGTTTTTCGGTGTTAGCCCCGTGCTCGTTGACGAAAACGGCGTCCTCATCGAAGGCAATGGCGTCAACGGCAATTTGTGCATCGATCGGCCCTGGCCCGGTATAACGAGGACCCTGTATGGCGATCACGAACGCTTCAAACAGACTTATTTCGGCATGTTCTCCGGCAAGTATTTCACCGGTGACGGTTGCCGTCGCGACGAGGACGGCTACTACTGGATTACCGGACGGGTTGACGATGTCATTAACGTTTCGGGCCATCGGCTCGGCACCGCGGAGATCGAAGGCGCACTCGGCAAACACCCCAAGGTCGCAGAGGCCGCCGTCGTCGGATTCCCGCACGATATCAAGGGTACAGGCATATATGCTTACGTTACCCTAAAAACCGGGCAGGAACCTTCCGATGAGGTCAAAAAAGAACTGGTCAAAATGGTTCGTAGTGAAATTGGTCCACACGCCACTCCAGACAAAATCCAGTTTACTCCGGGACTGCCAAAAACTCGTTCCGGAAAAATTATGCGACGTATCCTTCGTAAAATCAGCGAAGGAGCCATCGACCAGCTCGGAGACATCTCTACACTGGCCGATCCAAAGGTAGTCGAAAATCTGGTCGAAGGCCGACAATAAGAAACACCGAACGTATTTGTATGATATATCCAGCGGTTATCTGGAAGACCGACACAAAATTCAAGGTGCATGCTCAGGTAAAAAAAACTTGAGCATGCACTATTGCGAAAGATAGCGGAACCCTCAAAGTTGGTATATTTCCAACATCCTTACCTCTTCTAAAAACACTACGCGGATTCAAATCACAAATAATGTCTGTTATTTTTTCCGCCAGCCGCCGTGGGCGGCAACGGTGCCATCTACTTCACGGGCTTTGCCGAAAGCCGCCAGCCGGCCCTTATCATATCCGCTAAAACAATGTACGAAATATATGGCCGACCATGACGCATAGTAGCGGCATACTTATAATCTGCCACAAATTCATCAAAAATCGGCTTCAACTCGTCAGGCAAGCTATTGCGTGCCTCGATCTGTTTTTCACTTGCTTTTTCAGCCATATAATTAATTCTCTCTATTTTCCGCTAAGTAATATATGAAAGCTGGATCAGATTTAGTCGCCGTTACTACTACAGCAAAGCCAGTAGAGGCTATCAGGTTTGAAGTGGCTTCCTTGATAAAGCAATAATGCTTTAAATTTGGCTGAACTGTCGAAATCAAAGTATCATTGTCTCTTATAATTCTTTTGGCCCTGCTTGGAGCATCTTTGAGTTTTAATTTTTGAGTTTGCAATAGTCTGCGTTCCTCAACCGATACAATGTCAATATATTCAATTTCATCAAAACGATAATTGGCATCAACTGTCGATTCGTTGACTTTAGCCACCTCTCCCAGCGTTGTTTCTTTCCAGTTATTCATTTTCCTGATTTTTTCCAGCTTTTACGCAATCGTTGTAGCTCTTTGCTGTATGGATTATTTTTATTGTCCTGTATATTGAAAAGCAGATAATTGCCAAATTCTTTTAGCATCACTTTTTCTATTTTTTCCGGATTATCATTTTCTATCCATGCCACTCTTGCATGCTGAAAAATCCAACGGTTCAACTTTTGTTTTTCATTATCTCCATTTAATTGCATAACAGGATTCAAATTAATTTCTTGCCACAAAAGAGATGCCAAACTGTGACGCAACGTTGAGCCTGTACTGTTCTGATTCAGGTGATCACCATAAATTCGGTCTCTCAGTGTTCTACCTTTTTTCTTCCCAGCTATACCAATATACAGCAGAAACCATTCTTTGCCCGGAACTGAGTCAAGGTCAATTCTTATGACGCTCTGGTTATTGTGAACAAAATAAGTGCCGAAGTGATTATCGAAATACCAAGCATAAACTCCTGGTCTTTCAGGTATTAATTGTTTCTTGTAATAGAGGTCCTGTGGGTTATATGTTTTGGGGTCAAAAAAATCCATAATCTGTGTTAAAAGCTCCTTTTTTGATAATCTCTTAATGAAACCGCAACGGATACATCTGCGGTAATCCCACGGATGGTTACAATTGGGACATGTTGTTTTTTTCCTAAACCAGCTAAAGAACATATTCAGGCCCTTTCAGATTCTACTCTATCGTCTTACCCAGTTTTGCTGATTCTTTAAACGTTGATAGATTAAAAGAAAACCTGCCGAAGTGAGCCTATCTTTCGAAAGAGGCCCGGCGGGTGTACTGTATTTACCATAAAGGCTTGTTCTCGAAAAGGCTGTAGGTAAATGTAAATATTCTTTTGGCATAATCACTCCAGATGTAAGCCGATTTTGACAAGCTGTTGCCGGATTTCCTTATTCAACCTCTTTTCCTCTTCCATCTGTCCGGCAAGTTCGCTGGTTAATTTTTTCATCTTTTCTTCAAATGGGACACCGTCATCGACTTCATCCTTGATTCCGACATGACGCCCCGGCGTTAAGACAAAATTATGCTTCTGGATTTCTTCCAGTGTTGTGGATTTGCAAAAGCCCTTGATGTCGCTATAAACAGCGACACCCTCACCTTTACATCCTCTCCCTCTGGGAGAGGAAAGAGGAGAGGGAATGTTTGCTCTGGGAGAGGAAAGAGGAGAGGGAGTGTTTCCACTGGGAGAGGAAAGAGGAGAGGGAGTGTTTGCTCTGGGAGAGGTGAGGTGCTAAACGGATGACGGACACTCGAAAAGAGGGTATGATGCCGCCCAAGA